>JAAYDD010000024.1 GCA_012729435.1 Desulfobulbus sp. | reverse complement strand
GTCTATCCGCAGCGTTGGCTTGGCGTTAAATTGCTGGAGAACGATGAGCAGATCGTTCAGAAAATGGCGACGACCTGCCCTGAGGCGGCTCAGCGGATCACCAAAACGTGTGACGAGGTGGCCAGGCACCTGCAGCATACCCTTGGTGTCTACCCGGAAACCGTGATTGCCGATCACCGTTACGGCTACATCAAGTCCATCATCCACCACGGCATCGTGACGCGAAAATTCATAGCTGATCGCCTATACGCCTCGGACAAAATCGACAAGGTCATCACCCACCGTGTTGTCGGCCCGCTTATCATGGCGGCTGTACTCTTCGGCCTGTACACCTTTACCTTCAATTACAGTACAGCTTTTGTCGATCTGCTTGCCGATTTCTTCGGAATGATCAATAAAGGCGTTGACGCACTTCTTCCCGACGGCCCTTTCAAGTCAATGATGATCTCCGGAGTCGTCGATGGTGTCGGCAGTGTATTCAGTTTTGTTCCCATTCTCATGTTCATGTTTTTTGGCATTGCTGTTCTCGAAGACTCTGGCTACCTGGCACGGGTTGCCTTTATGATGGATCGCATATTCCACTTCTTCGGGCTGCACGGTTCCTCAGTCATGCCGTTCATCGTGTCTGGTGGGATCGCCGGTGGGTGCGCTGTTCCAGGTGTCATGGCCACCAGAACCCTGCGCTCACCCAAAGAGCGGATGGCAACCCTCCTGACCGTCTCTTTCATGAACTGTGGCGCCAAACTGCCGGTGTTAACGCTCCTGATCGGAACGTTTTTCTCTGATCATCAGGCACTCTACATGTTCCTAGCCACCATCGCGACCTGGGTGGTTGCCCTTTGCGCCGCCAAACTCTTGCGTCTGACCGTCCTGAAAGGGGCCTCAACCCCCTTTGTCATGGAATTGCCCCCGTACCGTTTTCCCACCTTCAAGGGGGTGCTCATCCATACCTGGGAACGCACCTGGCAGTACATGAAGAAGGCCGGCACAGTTATTCTCGGCGTTTCTATTTTAATTTGGGCCATGATGACCTATCCCGGGTTGCCCAAAGAACGGGAAGCACATTTTGCGCAGCTGCGTGCCCAGACTGAGACCACTTTCAGCACCGCTGATAAAGCAGTTCTTCAAAAGGCCCTGCAGGAAATAGAAGCGGACGAGGCCGGTGAGGCGTTACGAAACTCCATTGCCGGCCGCATAGGCCTTGCTCTGGAGAGTATCAGCCGCTATGCGGGAATTGACTGGCGGACAAACATCGCTCTGCTCGGTGGCTTTGCCGCAAAGGAAGTCATTGTATCAACGATGGGCACAGCTTATTCACTGGGTGATGTGGATCCGGAAGAGGCAACCTCACTGAGTAAACGGCTTGCCAGAGACCCGAACTGGAATCCGGTGGTCGCCTTGACCGTACTGGTCTTCATCATGTTCTATGCTCCCTGCTTTGTCACCGTGGTTTGTATCGCCAGGGAAGCAGGCTCATGGAAGTGGGCATTCTTTTCCATGGGATTCAACACGCTCCTTGCATTTATTCTGGCTATGACTGTCTACCAGATCGGATCAGCACTCTATCTGAATTGATTCAGCGGCGGGGTTACGGCTTATAGTCTTTGAACCGTTCCAGCACCGCATCCATCTCAGCCTGAGAAAGCAGAGGCGGCTCGGCGACCTGCAATGCCTGGAGATACATCCGTGCCAACGTCTCCACCTCAACAGCCAATGCCAGCACCTTTTCCAGATCTGCAGCAAAACAGACCATCCCGTGATGGGCAAGCAGAGCAGCCGTTCGACCGTGGAGAGCGCTGACCGCACTCGCCGAAAGTTCTTCAGTCCCGAAAAGAGCGTATGGGGCGCAGCGGATGGAGTCGCCGCCCGCCACAGCTATCATATAATGGAAAGCCGGAATAGAGCGTTTCAGACAGGCAAGAGTCGTGCAAAAGGTGCTGTGTGCATGGAGGATGGCACCCGCCTGAGGAAACGAGCGATAAATATTGGCATGCATCTGCCACTCTGAAGACGGTCTGCGTATCCCGTGCGCCCTGTCCTCTCCATCTATCCAGACCACATCGTCAGGAGAGCACTGCTCATAGGGCAGAGCGGACGGAGTAATCAGCAAACCGTTTTCATGGCGTACACTGATATTTCCCGAGCTCCCCTGATTCAGGCCCCGCTCGTTCATGGCAAGAGCTGTAACGAGAATCTGTTTACGCAACTCTGAGACGATCATTGTCCCTGCTCCGGATAGAGTGAAAGCAGTCCAGCACGACTGGCGGAACACACGCCCCGTTCAGTGATGAGGCCGGTCACCAGTCGGGCCGGTGTGACATCAAAGGCTGGATTAAGAGCCGGGGTGGTCTCCGGGGCAATGGCTACCGTGCACAGTCTGCCGTTCTCATCCTTTCCCTG
>JAAYDD010000319.1 GCA_012729435.1 Desulfobulbus sp. | reverse complement strand
GCAAAGTAGAGATACCCTTTCGGCAGTTCATGACCGGTGCCTTCGACCACCAGAGCAACTCCCACCAAGACGAGAAAGGAAAGAGCAAGCATTTTAACGGTCGGATGCCGTTCGACAAAGTCGCCGATTGACCTGGCTGCAACCATCATGATTCCGATGGCAATGACAATGGCTGTGATCATCACCCAGAGGTGATCGGCAAGTCCGACCGCGGTGATGACCGAGTCGAGGGAGAAAATAATATCAATAACCGCGATCTGAAGGATGACAAGGAGCAGATGAGATGCAAGCCGGCGGGGCTGATGATGTATCTCGCCACCCTCAAGGCTGCTGTGAATTTCGATAACCGCCTTGTAGATAAGAAAGAGACCTCCGCCAAGGAGTACGAGATCACGACCGGAGACCGGATGTCCCATGATGACAAACAGCGGGGCCGTCAGTCGAGCCAGCCACACGACAGACATCAGAAGCAGGATACGGGTTCCCAGTGCGGCCAGCAGGCCGAATTGCCGGGCGGATGCCCGGTGTTTTTCGGGTAGTTTGCTTACGAGAAGCGTGATGAAGATGATGTTGTCGATCCCAAGGACAATTTCAAGAACTGTCAGGGTGACAAGGGAGCTCCAGATGTTGATATCCCAGATCCATTCCATGGGGCGATACGGTCGTCGGATGTGAAAGTGTGGTTGAAGGGAGGGTCTGTAACGGGTTGCACCGGTGCTGCGGCGAAGAAAGACACGCTAGGAGGTGTTGGCGGCGGTGTCGGTATTTTCTTTGTCATCGGTGTTTCTGAATCGGATGGCATGCCCGAAAACATAGGTGCAGACCGGAACACCGAGAAGCAGCCCCCACACACCGAAGAGTTTGCCGCCGATGGTGAGGATGAAGAGAATGATGACGGAGTTGATCCGCATATACGATCCGTAAATACGCGGGTTAAGGATATACCCTTCAATCAGGTGAATGATCGTGATCAGCATGACGGCAAGAAGCATGGTTTGCAACCCCTGGGTCTGCAGGGCAATCAAACAGATCGGGATGGAACTGATGAACACGCCGATGACAGGAAAAAAACTGCAGAAGAAAACGATCATGGACAGGAAGGCCAGATGCTCACCCAGTCCGAGCAGGCTTATACCAACGGCTGTCAGGATGGAGTTGATGATCGCAATGATCAGCTGCGCCTCGAGCGCCTTGCCGAGAACCAGCGAAAAATTACGGATATTCGGAGCTACACTCTGATAAATAAACCGCAGTTTGGTGGATTCAAGAGAATGCACGCTCGTGCCCAGATTCGCCAGATCCAGAACAATGAGAAAGGAGAAGAGCAGAGAAAGAAGAAAGGCCGACGCCACCGAGGCAATTTTACCGCCTATGTTCCCGAGTGCACCCAGCACATGGCTGATATTCTGCGGACCACCGGGGGTGTCCGCATCACTCAGTCGAAAGAGCTGTTGAAGCATCGTGGCTGTAGGTGAGTGTTTTAATGTCTTTTTTTCGATTTCTTCCTCAGTGCTCTTACTCCTTATCTCCGGAAGGAGTTCTCCCAACAGGGGATAGCGGGCTGTTAGAGCAAATATCTCCTCATCCACTCTGGATAGATAGGTTGTGAATTGGCTGACAAATACTTCTGTTTGTTTTTTGACCTTTGGGACGAGAAAAATACCTGCAGCTGTCAGTACACTCAGGATAATGAGAGCAACCAGTACAACCCGAATGATTCTGTTTTTAATATAGGGTGTAAGCCGGTTGACACTCTGTGCCTGAATATACGAGAAGACAAAGGTCAGAAAAAGAAGGAGGAAAAAGGACCGGAGCAGGTAAATGACTCCGAACAGCATTCCCCAGACCGAAAGGGTGGCAACATGCGGCAGGATCTGGTTCCAGGGTTGCGGCAGAGAATGAAAGAGGGAGTTGTTCTGCTGCATGGCGGTCGGTCGGGTAACGGTCAGGTTCTTTCCAGCACTTTTTTATGGGGAAGCTGGATGTGAATTCCTCCGAACTTGCTCAGCATCTTATAATAGACGGTATCCGGAACGTACTCACGGACGATCTGTTCCCAATCATCCGAACCGACCAGACCTTTGATCAGACTCGAGCTGACCTCGACCAGATTACGCGGTGACATCATGAAGAGGGTCTGTATTTTATCGGTCATATTTCCGTTGACATAGCGCATACCCCGTTCATACGTGTAATCTTTTTCGTTACGAATACCTCGTAAGATGTAGTCGGCACCTATGGATTCAGCATACTTGACCAGGAATTTATTTTGAAAATGGACAACTGTGATGTTGGAGAATGGGGAACAGAGTTCTTCAAGCATCTCTATGCGTTCATCGAGGGTAAAACAGTACTTTTTTTCAGAGTTCTCACCGATGGCAACATAAAATTCTGAAAACAGACGCGCTCCCTGTTCAATCATCCACAGGTGGCCATTGGTTGGCGGGTCATAACTGCCGGCATAGATACCTATCATAAAAGATCCTGTAGCAAAGCTTGTGGGTGATCGGTATTATCGCCTTGTCCGTTATTCCGGGTATCAGTGGTATAGAGTAGGTTTCAGAAAGAGACACCGACTGTTTGCCAGGCAGTGGGGCTGACGGTTTGACGGCATTCTGCCTCATAACGGTCTGTCAGTATAGCGGACAAGCGCCCTTTGATGCTGCTCTGCTATAGCAAATGGTCCTGTTCCACGTCAATATTATATTCGAGATGTTGAGTGCCCGCCATGTTTTCGATAAGACCTGTCTGTATATTTCAGCCGGCTAGTGGCAGAGAAAGACTGTGATTCGACCGGATAGGCGAGACGCACCGGCTCCCGCAACAGAGGGTATCAAGTACATCGGTTCAAAGCGGTTACTGCTGCCGGCCATTCTTAAGTTGACCCGGAGCACGGATGCAAAAACCGTTTTTGACGGTTTTTCCGGTACCACCAGGGTTTCCCAGGCTTTGGCAAAATCAGGGTATTCAG
>JAAYDD010000318.1 GCA_012729435.1 Desulfobulbus sp. | reverse complement strand
GCCGAAAGGGTATCTCTACTTTGCCATGGCCTTTTCATTTGTTGTGGAGATGCTTAATCTGCGGCTCCGAAAAAGTGCTCTCCCTGTACACCTGTATCCGGCAGCCAAGCTTGACCAGCAAGAAGATCCGCCGTCTGACTCATCTGTCTGAAGTTCATGCGGTGTTCCGTCTGTCAGAAAAGAGGCGACGATCCGGGGTATGGTGAGCTGAATCTCTTCATAACAGCAACCCTCCACTGCCATTTACCCGTTCCCGGGCACAATACTGCCTCTACACGGGTCGCTGACAGCAGCCGGCCTGCATTCAGACGTCCGGAGCTCTTCTTGAGTTACAGAAGATCTCGATACACAGACCCGGACTGATCCGCAGATGACAGCACCGGAAAGATGTGTGGGAAAAAAATGCGTGCATTAAAGGGAAGGAGGACAGATCAACGCCGGTAGCGATGACGATGCCAGTAGGGACCGCCGTGATGACGGTAATGCGAGTATCCGAAACTTAAAGAAATATTGGGATAGATGACCGGTCATGCAGGGGCATAATACACAGGCCGGTAAGAAGGATAAGCGTACACACCGTATCCGTAACGGCAGGGCCTGTACGGGTAGGAACAGACACCATAGGGGTCATGACTGTAGGAGTAGGTATAGGGCGAGTACGCCACGCATCCGCTGCAGAGTACAACGAATCCGACCAAAATTAACAGGCGGCGATTCATTGAAGGCCTCCTCATCGTTTCCGGTTACCGCTTCGCTAATATACCACAGTTTGCGGACAAAACATACCTCTGTGACACTGTCTGTCAAAGCCCCTCAATGACCGGCAAAGACGCAATATACTTGAAAAAGCAGACAACCTGTACTTAATAGTCTCTAGTGTATGGCAGGCAGATGATCTGAAGACAGTGAGTATTCCGATCACACAAAGACGAGCGATGACAGGGGAGGATTCGATATGTCGAAAGCAATGCACACCCTCTTACGAAGAGTGACAGAGAGTACAGGAAAGATCACGGTCCTCACCGGTGCCGGTATTTCCGCTGAAAGCGGTATCCCCACCTTTCGTGGTCCGGAAGGATACTGGACAGTGGGCTCTAAGGTCTATCAGCCTCAGGAGATGGCGACGTTCTGGATGTTTTCCCAGCAGCCTGACGAGGTGTGGAAGTGGTATCTCTATCGGATGGGGGTCTGCGCTGCTGCCGAACCGAATCCGGGACATTTCGCCCTGGTGGACATGGAACGTCATTTTGGCGACCGCTTTACTCTGATCACCCAGAATGTTGACGGTCTGCACCTCAGAGCCGGCAACACACCAGCCCGCACATTCCAGATCCACGGTAATGTCTTTTACATGCGGTTCTCTCTTGAATGCACGGATGCTGTCTACGAGATCCCTTCCGGTGTGCAGCCGAAAACAAAAGAAGAACATCTGACCGACAGCGATCGCGAACTCCTCCGCTGCCCGCAATGCGGCGCCCGTTCCCGCCCCCATATTCTGCTGTTCGACGAAAGCTATAACGAACATCACTATCATTTCTACAGTTCACTGAAAGCTGCACGGGAAACTGCACTCCTCATTGTTGTCGGCACTGCGGGTGCAACAAATCTTCCCAATCAGGTGGCCAATGAGGTGCATCGGTCCGGCGGGATCATCATTGATGTGAATATCGAAACAAACCCCTTTGCCAGACTTGCGGAAAAAGACGGTCGCGGGTTCTTTGTACAGCAACCCAGTGCCTCAGCCCTGCCTGCCATGACCAAGGCGATGATTGACGGGTAACCCCTCTGTCAGACCGGCATACCGCAGGAAGGAGTTGACCTCACCCCTGGTCCGCCTTATCTTGCCAACCGTACACTGATGAGGAGAAACATGGACATAAAAGGGCTGCGCAAAGACTATACCAATCCGGTACTCAGCCGGGAAACACTGGCCGCTGATCCGTTCGACCAGTTTGAACGCTGGTTTCATGAGGCCTGCGAATCAGGATTACCGGAGCCGAATGCCATGGCGCTTGCCACCGTCGGTGCAGACGGTCAACCAACCCTGCGTACCGTTTTACTGAAGCTGTTCGATCGTGACGGCTTTGTCTTCTTCACCAACTACCAGAGCCGTAAAGCCGTTCAAATCAGTGAGAACAACCAGGTCGCCCTCCTGTTTCCCTGGATAAAACAGGCCCGACAGGTAACAGTTACCGGTGTTGCCAGCAAGGTCAGTGTTGCCGAATCCGCCCAATATTTTGCAACAAGACCCCGTAACAGCCAACTGGGCGCCTGGATCTCCAAACAGAGCTCGATCCTTTCGTCTCGCCGGTTACTGATGATGGAGCTGGAGAAAATGAAAACCAAATTTTTACAAGGAAAGATCCCGCTCCCGGATTTCTGGGGCGGTTACCGTGTGCGCCCGACAAGCATCGAGTTCTGGCAGGGACAGACGAGCAGACTCCACGACCGCTTCCTCTATACACGTGAAAACGGGGGTTGGCGCATTGAACGGTTGGCTCCCTGACCACCTTTATTCACTCCTCTCAAACCGACCTTACGCACTGACACCATGAAAAGTCGTCTTTTCCATTTTCTCCTGTTCTGCCTTGTTGTCACGTTGCCGATGGCAAACTGCCTGGCCGACACCCGAACGGAGCACCGGTCGGCTCCGGGTATTCGTCCTCTTGTGATTCTGCCGACCTTTCTTGCGCGTGAACAGGGCAAAAACACACCGCCCTCTTCATCAGCTGTCTCCGCCTCCCTGTCTGCAGAAGCCGACCAGACCGGGCCGTCCACAGCCCGTAAACAGCTGCCGCCGCCAAGAACCATTGAATCGGTCTTGCAGAAGGAATTAAACGAACAGACACAGGAAGAAAGCTCGACAGAGGTATTGAAGACGCTTGCCTCCCTGATGGAGACACAAAAACAGCTTCAAGAACAGATTACAGATCTGACAGAAAAACTGAAAACAACTCACTCCAATTCAGAAAAACAAAGCCTGCAGGAAGAGCTGGACCGGCTGGACAAAGAACTGGCCGAGATAAACTCAGATTTCGAACGTATTGCCACCGGAGTCAATCCCAGTGTTTTCCTGACCAGTAAGGAAACCGCTTTCAGCTGGAAGGAGGAACTGACCACACTTCTTGAACCAAGCATTAAAGAACTCAAACAACTGACCGCCCGGGCTCGGATGAAATCCGAACTCAAGGAGAAGATTGCCACCTATGACAAACAGATCGTCAAAGCCCAGCAGGCTCTCGGCAAACTCAACCGTCTGATCACAAAAGCCGAGGACCGTGATGTCAAAGAAGGCCTTGATGAGCTTCTGCCGGCCTGGGAGAACATGGAAAGACGGGTCAACAGCAAACGTGACATAGCTCTGCGGGAACTGACGAAACTTGAAGAGCACGACGCCTCTTTTCTGGCATCCTCCAAAGACTCCATACGTGAATTCTTTCGCAACCGCGGCCTGTACCTTTTCATCGCTTTTCTGACCGTTATCGGCATCCTTGCGGCCTTTCGGCTTCTGGGTCAGCTGTTATTCTCTCTTCTTCCCGGAGCAAAAAAAGAACAGCGACCGATGCATATCCGTGTACTTGACATCGTTTTGCGGATCCTGTCCGTCATCTGTGCAGTCAGCGGTCTGATCTTTGTTCTTTACGTTGCGGAAGACTGGTTTCTGCTGAGCGCAGCCATCATATTTATTGTCGCTCTCGTATGGGCAATCCGGCAGACGCTGCCCAAGATGTGGCGGCAGGTGCAGATGCTGCTGAACATGGGATCGATCCGGGAGGGGGAAAGAGTGTTCTATCAGGGGATCCCATGGCGGGTGGAGACGATAAATGTCTTATGCATACTGTACAATCCTACGCTGGACATACACCTGCGCATACCCATCGCTGACATGACCGGATTAATTTCCCGCCCCTATCGCCATGATGAATCGTGGTTTCCCTGTAAAAAAGGCGATTGGGTCGCCATTGACGGTAAACCGTTTGCCAGGGTAACCGCTCTCTCCCATGAACAGGTGGAATTAGTTGAATCCGGGGGACGTCACATCACTTACCGAACTGCGGACTTTCTGAGTAAAGCACCGGCAAACCTGTCAAACACCTTCACTGTTCAGATTGTTGTAGGCCTTTCCTATATCCTGCAATCCATCATTACCACCACGGTACTTGAGACGCTCACCGACTTTCTGCAACGCAGGCTGGAGGAACACGGTTATGCTGAGGACTGTCTCAGTCTGTCTGTTGACCTGCTTCAGATCGGCCCCTCTTCTCTTGATGTAGCCATTATGGCCGGTTTCAAGGGAAAACAGGCTTCATCGTACCGGAAAATAGAACGAACCCTTACAAAATGGGCTGTGGATTGCTGCAACATCAACAACTGGGAACTTCCTTTCCCGCAGCTCACGGTTCATACACCGGCGGATGAAACAATATGACCGCGACTTCCTCAAACCAGAATCACCAAAAGGGTGCTCTTGCCGCAAAGGTGGCTGCCATTGTCGGACCGGCCAACGTCTCCACTGATCCCACCGACCTCATCGCCTACTCCTTTGATGCCACCCAGCAGCAGTACATGCCGGATATGGTCGTTTATCCCGGCAATGCCGAAGAGATCCGTCAGATTGTTCAACTGGCCAACCTCAAACGGATCCCGATCATTGCAAGAGGTGCTGGAAGCGGATTTACCGGCGGGAGCCTCCCTGTACACGGAGGTATTGTTCTGGCTCTTTCCCGCATGAACCGCATCCTTGAGATCGACACGGACAATCTCATTGCCGTGGTTGAACCGGGAGTTGTTACCGGCCGCTTGCAAAAGGAGGTGGAACGATACGACCTGTTCTATCCGCCGGACCCGGCCTCCAAAGATTTTTCAACCATAGGCGGTAATGTTGCAGAGTGTGCCGGTGGCCCCCGCTGTCTCAAGTATGGAGTAACCCGTGATTATATCCTGGGCCTGGAAGTGGTGACTCCCACCGGCACCATCATTCACACCGGCGGGAGAACCATGAAAAATGTGGTGGGCTATGATCTCACCCGGCTCTTCGTCGG
>JAAYDD010000317.1 GCA_012729435.1 Desulfobulbus sp. | reverse complement strand
TTTCTTTACCTTTATTGATGAACGCAGGGACAATCGTCCTTCACGTGTTTTTAACGAAAACGATGCCTCATACCCGGTATGCCACAAACCGATGGACGATGAGACGGTGCTCTTCAGCCTGAAACCCGAACCGACAGCTGACATTCCAGCTGGAGGAAAAGAGGAATCAGCATCGATCGTCTCACTCTCCGGGCTGCTCCTGAAGCTGCAACAAGCTGACAACGAGGTGACGCTCGGTGAGTTGCTCCTGACCGAAGCTCTGCACCTCGCCAAAGCTCAACGGGGCTTTCTGGCTCTGCTGAACGAAAAGGCGAACTGCTTTACACCGCCGTACACGGTTTTGATCCTCGCAACGAAAGTCATGAGGTCCACCAGGAAGTGGTGCATCAGGTGATGGAGAGCGGCCGATCGGTCCGGACAGCCGTCACTGCGAAGGAGACTCGCAAGGACAGGGTACGTTCAGTTCTCACCGTACCACTGCTGCGGGAAACCAGGGTCATCGGCTGCCTTTACCTCGATGACCATGGTGACACAACCTTCACAGCCGCCATGCAGGGCTGCCTTGAAATTCTTGCCCTGTATGGTGCAGCTCTGCTTGACAATCTGGCGAACCGTCAGCGCATGCAGCGGGAACGGGAAACACTCAAATCCCGACTGGCCACCCGGGACGAAACCATTGTCCGCAGCGAGAAGATGGTCAAACTTTATGAGGATATCAGAACCATTGCCGCCATTAACGTCCCGGTGTTTATCCTGGGAGAGGCCGGTTCCGGTAAAGAGCTGGTGGCCGCTGCACTCCACACTTTTTCCGGCCGCAAAGGAGCCTACATTCCCTTAAACTGTTCCGCCATACCGGAAGGCATCTTTGAAAGCGAACTCTTTGGTTCCAAAAAAGGCGCCTATCATGAGGCCGTGGACAAACCAGGAAAACTGGAGCTGGCGGAAGGCGGCACTCTCTTTCTCGACGAGATTGCAGATATGGCTCTGAATCTGCAGCCCAAGCTGCTGCGTTTTCTTGAAAACAGAGAGATAACCCGCCTGGGAGATACCCGCAGCCGCCGGCTCGACGTCCGGGTTGTTGCCGCGACGAACCGTGATGTGGCTGCCATGATCCAGGAGAATCTGTTCCGGGATGACCTGTTTCAGCGTCTCTCCTGCTTCACCCTCAAGGTACCGCCACTGCGGGAGCGAGAAGAAGATATCGAACCGTTGGCACGTTATTTCCTGCGTAAATTTTCAAAAGAGTACAACTGGCCTGAACCACGGATAACCGACGGAGCACTCCAACTGCTTGCCCAGCACCGCTGGCCCGGCAATGTCCGAGAACTGCGTAATGTTCTTCTGCGGTTAGCGGTGCAGTCACAGGGAAAAGTGATTACTGAGCATGACCTTTCCACCCTGTCAGATGAGTTCGGTATGAGGAGCCGGGCTGCAATTGAAGTTTTTCCCAGTCTTGAAGAGGTGGAAAAGCAGCATATCAGGGCCGCCCTTGAACGAGCCGGTGGTAACATATCCGACGCAGCTCTTCTTGTGGGGATCGCCCGCTCCACTTTGTACCAGAAGATGAAAAAATACGAAATTACCATCTAACCGGTATTTCACCTCTGTTGTCCCGGAACCGGACAGACACTGTACCGCTCTGTCCGGTTTTCCTACAAAAACACCTCTTGATATTTTTTCTTTATTTTCACCACTTTATCTGAACAAGGCACATTCTGCTGTTCGATTTTCAAACACAAGTCCGGGGTACACAGGCTGCACTTTCAAAATTTTACAGACCTCCCTCCGGCCAACAGGGGAAACGCCGAAAATAAATAGCTGAAATAACGTTTATTTTTTTAACAAATACCTGTCCGGATTCACGCTGGCACATCTCTTGCTGACAAGAAGGAGAGTATGTTTATACCTGCCTACAACCTTATATCTGGAGGATACCATGTTGAAAAAAACCATTCTTGTCACAGCAATCTCTCTTACCCTGTCCGCTGGCATAGCCCATGCCGACACCAAAGACGCCACCCTGCGCGGTACTTTCGGCCATAAGAGCAAAGCTCCAGCCGTGCATCATATGCCTGCTCAGCACAGGACCTATGCTGTAAAACCAATCACCAATACGAATACAAACATCATCACTATCAATACCTCTGCAACACAGACAATGACGAGCACTTCTTCCGGGCCAAGTGCGCAGGCACCGGCGGGAACAACTCAGCCCTCTGTAACCGACCACAATAAACCGGTAAAAAATAAGTGGGCCGGTAAAAACGATGCCAAAGACAAGTGGGCTGACAAAAATGATGCCAAAGACAAGTGGACCGGTAAAAATGATGCTGCTGACACGACTGTATCAACCGACAGCAGTACCGGTACTGACACCACGACCACTGAAACCGGTCAGAATCAGAATGATTCCCAGCAGGGCATGAAGGCGGAGATCCGTAACGAGATCAGACGTGCCGGCAACATTTCCAGCACCATTGTCGGCGGTGATAACAACCTCGCCAACGCCGCCTCTATTTCGGTCAGCGGCTCCACCCAAACCACAGATTCGATTCTCAACCGGGTAAACACCTCCGGTAACATCAGCAGCTCAATCAAGAACGGAAGCAACAACCAGGCCAATGCCGCCTCCATCTCCATGGGCGGAAACATGGCAGTTAAAGGGAAGGTGATCAACGAGGTCGAAAACACCGGCAATATCACCTCTTCTGTTGATGGTGGAAACAACAACATAGCCAATGCAGGATCCATTGCCATTAACTAGGAAACCCCGCCCCAAGGTACACCTCTACAGGCCGTACCTTGGGGATCTGTCCCACGCTGCCACAGCAACACGTTTTACGGAGAACAAACATGAAACTCGTGCATATACTGACTGTTGCGACTTTTCTGACTGTGCCCGTCATCGGTCACGCCGCTGATCTTCTTGGTATCCGTGCAGAAAACCGCCTGCAGGGGGGAGAATATACAGCCCAGACCAAAGGACATAACAACACCGCCAATGCTGCGTCCATCAACCTGACCGGCAGCAAGGTCCGTGAGGTCACCAACCGGGTTAAAGCCACCGGTACGGTGTCAGCGTCAGCAACCGGAAACAACAACACCGTGAACAGCGCTTCTGTACAAATGCTCAACTCGCAGGCTGGAACAGTGAGCAACACGGTGAAGGTCGATTCAATTACAAACGCTGTTCACGGTAATAACAACGTATCAAACATCGGTTCTGTACAGATGGTGAACTCAAGGGCCGGCAAAGTCACCTCTGAGGTGACCGGACAGGCTCTCAGCGGCGTCATTGACGGCAGCAACAATCATCTGAACATAGGTTCAGTCCAGATGAACGATGCACACCGCGGCGATATAACCACGAAAGCAGACTTGAACAATGTCTCGGTGTCGATGTCGGGGAGCAACTCCAGCATTGCCATCGACTCTGTGGTTGCCAATTAAGCCGATGAGGAGGAAAGGATGATGTGTAACCGGATGTCACTCCTGCTCGCTGCTTTCCTTCTGGGTACATACCTGAGCCTGCACTTGACACCGGCCCTGGCCGATGACCTCAGTGACGGTATTGAATTTGAAGAAAGCGACAGTCAGTATGGTGAACTCGGTGGTTCAAAGAAGAACTACTCATACCTCAAGCAACGGGCGAAAAGTCTCGCCAGATCCGGTCACGGCGGAGTCGTCCTTTCCGACAGCGGAGCACTCAACAGCGTTATCCTGGATGCCGGGGCCAAAATCACCGGTGACATTATCATCATTGATGAGTCCAAGGGTGACAAAACCGTCATCGCCAAATAATCGCGTCAAGAGACAATCACCATGAAAACGCATACAACTGTCCGGCCCCGGTTTATTTCGGGACTCCTGCTCTTTATTCCCCTTGTCCTTCTCAGTCTGACCGGCTGCTCCACGATTGACCCGCGGCAAGTGGATGTGGATCTGCCCAGTGATATGCCGGAGGTGAAAGAGACAAACTTTGATAAACCCCTGGCCGATCTTGGCAAGATGACTCAGGTCTACGGAAAAAGGGTATTTATCCAGGGAAAGGACATCACCGACTACACAGGATTGTCCACCTACGGGTTTGGAGAGATCCCGCGTGATATAACCGAAATGACGAAAAGCGCGCTTAACGCCATCGGCGGCAATGTGGTGTACATCCCCTACAGTCCGGTATACATTAACAATCAGATGGTGACCGGCTACTCCAACTTTCAGGGCAAACTCATTCCGGACATTGTCCTTTCCGGAGGTATTACCGAATTTGACCGGGGTCTGGAAACCAGAGGCAGCAATACCGATTTCGGTGTCACCACGAACCCTTTCAACGTCAACCGATCCTGGGTACCGGGTGATGTCATCTCAGTTGATTACAACCAGGAAAACAAAGACAGCCTGGCGCGGATCACGCTGGATTTCAACCTGCTCGATTTTCAGACAATGGCAGGCGTGGCCAGAATGCAAACCGTCAATTCGATCAACGTGTACAAGGCCGCTGCAGAAAAGGAGCTGGGTTTCACCATCTTTGGTCCGACGTTCGGGCTCAGAGGAACGGTCAAAAAGATACAGGGACGACATGCGGCCATTCGACTGCTGGTGCAGGCGAGTGTCCTGCAGATTGTCGGCAAGTATCTCCACCTGCCCTACTGGAAGCTCATTCCGGAGATGCAACCTGACCAGGTGGTGCTTGACAAGATCCGTCAGGACTTTCGTAACCTGAGCCATGCGGACAAAATCGGTGAAATACAAACCTGTCTCTATCTCAAAGGGTACGACGTACCGGTGACCGGGCAGATGGATGCTGACACTCAGGCCGCCTTAAACAGTTTCAAGGCGCAAACGGGTGACAGCCAGGCGGTACACAGTGACACTGAACTCTATGTTGCATTGTGGAGCTCTCTTGGCGAAAACATGGAACAGGTGGTTTACCGCCGGGAAATGCTTGCCCGGGCCTTTGCAGCGGATACCCCTGTAAAACGAGTCGCAGCGGCTCCGGCAAAAAAAGCCCCGGCTAAAACTGCCGAGAGGGTGGCCAGTGATCGGTCAGGCAAGCCGGCAAAGTCAGCTCCTAAAAAAGAGATGCGTGGCGAACCTACGGTGAAAGGGCCGACCGCTGTGGCCAAGGCAGCACCGGTTACAGCGCCTCATGCCAAGGAAACAGACCGGACGGCAAAAAGTCGGGACGATGCACAAGACATCGCCCAGGTGTTGCGACCGCATCCGATTCTGGGTAATAAATCAACTGCGGAGGCATTCATCAATGAAAGGCGGATGGCTGAATAATTTTACCGGTGGAATACTCATCGGCTGCTTGTTAACACTGCTCACCGGTTTGCTCATGGGCGCTACAAGCAGCAACGGTCCGATCCTGGCGGTTCCCGGACATGAGCCAGCTGTTGACCGGCCTGTCGGTCCGCTTCCCGGTGCTGCCGGCCGTTATCAACTCGCCACCTGGCAAGGCGGCGGGAGTTATGGAGCTCTTGTCATCGACACGGCAAACGGTACCACCAAAATCGTCTACAGGTCTGCAGGACCAAGCGGGAAACAGATCAATAACCTGGGCAAACCTTTTCAACAGATGTGACAAAGGCTGTTTATGAAAAATCGGCTAAAAGGAGCGGCTATGAAATTGTGGTACAGGCTGCAGATCATTGCAGAGGAGTTAATAATTCTGGCACTGGTGCTCGCTGTTGTGTTGGCTGCTCATATCAGCCATGCTGCACCGGGTGCAGTTGGAAACCAGGGATATGGTCTTAAAATCTTCCGGGTTGAATCAGCTCTTTATCCCTTTGTACATGTTTACATGCGCACATTCGACCAGGAGATGAACCCCCTTGTTAATCTCAACGTTCTGAATATCGGCGTTATGGTTGAAGGCAGAGCCTATGACCCGCGGAAGAAACAGTACCTGATCCAGCCTTTGCGCTCCAGGGAAGAGGCAACCCGGTCTATCCTGGTGCTTGATACGAATAAAACCCTCAAGGGATCTGATTTTGAAGCCATGATCCGGGC
>JAAYDD010000316.1 GCA_012729435.1 Desulfobulbus sp. | reverse complement strand
TGACCTGCCCGGCCATTTACGAAAGGTTATCGGCGATCGGTCTTCAGAGCGTATCAACGCCATGGTCAGTGACCTGGTGAATACCACCCTGCTGGCCAACGACGGCCGGCTTCACTTAAGCCGGCGGATGAACGATACCATCAACGAGCTGCGAACCTTTCTTTACGACAATGTGTATCGAAACTACCGGGTTCACAGCGAATTCGAAAAAGCGCAACGGATCATCCGGGATCTTTACGGCTTTTTTCTCAAACATGACTTTCCCAACGACAGGATCGACTCCTGCTGCCTGTCCATCGAGTCACCTCCGTCGGTTGATGAGGAACAGGTGCGGCACCGGCAGGTCTGCGATTTTATAGCCGGCATGACCGACCGGTATGCCTTGGCCCTGTATTCACAGATCTTTATCCCCCGACCCTGGAGTGTGCTCTAGCCGTCTTTTTTTGTCCCATCGCCTCAGGGCGTTGGATTTCATCTTTTACTTTAAGCTATGACAAGCGATGTCCATTCAAAAAACCGAAAAGTACGATCTGCCCAAAGCCTACGAATTTAGTGAAATTGAACAGCGGTGGTATGAACGATGGCTCTCTGAAAAGTCTTTCCGGGCGCGGACAGATGATGGGAGGCCGAGTTTCTCCATTGTCATCCCGCCCCCCAATGTGACCGGTGTGCTGCATATCGGGCATGCTCTGAACAACACACTCCAGGATGTACTGGTCCGTTACCATCGCATGAAAGGAGATAACACCCTATGGGTGCCCGGGACCGACCATGCCGGCATAGCCACACAGAATGTTGTTGAGCGTCAGCTGGCTGGCGAAAAACTCAGTCGTCATGATCTTGGGCGGGAGGCGTTTATTGAACGGGTCTGGGCGTGGAAGGAAGAGAAGGGCGGGACCATCATCAATCAGTTAAAGCGGCTGGGAGCCTCCTGTGACTGGGACCGGGAACGGTTTACCATGGACGAGGGACTGTCACGGGCCGTGCGGGAGGTCTTTGTCCGTCTTTATAAGGAAGGTCTGATCTACAAGGGCGATTATATCGTCAACTGGTGCCCGCGCTGTCATACCGCACTCGCGGATGACGAGGTTGAACACGATCCGACCGAAGGTAAACTGTATCACATCCGTTATCCTTATGCGGACGGTTCCGGATATGTGGTGGTGGCAACGACCCGGCCGGAGACTATGTTAGGCGACACAGCGGTTGCGGTTCATCCTGAGGATGAGCGCTACCAGCATCTTAAATCCGTCGGGATCAGTCTGCCGCTCACCGGTCGCGTCGTGCCGGTGGTGTTTGATCACCATGTTCAGCGTGAATTCGGCACCGGTGCGCTTAAGGTCACACCTGCTCATGACCGTGACGACTACGAAATCGGTCTGCGTCACGATCTCCCCCGTTTGAAGGTCATGGATGATCTCGGGGTGATGAACGAGGCGGCCGGTGTATATGCCGGACTTGACCGGTTTGCTTGCCGCCGGATAGTTGTGGCCGACCTGGAGGCCCAGGGGCTGATCGATAAGATCGAGGACTATCAGCATGCGGTGGGCAAGTGCTACCGCTGCGCTACCGTGGTTGAGCCTACGACCTCTAAGCAGTGGTTTGTTTCGGTAAAGCCTTTGGCTGCCAAGGCGGTTGCTGCAGTGGAGGAGGGCCGGATTAAACTCTATCCCAACACCTGGTATCGCACCTTTTATGCCTGGATGGAGAACATCCGCGACTGGTGTATTTCACGGCAGATCTGGTGGGGACATCGTATTCCTGCATGGACCTGCGAAGAGTGCCGGAAGCTGATCGTTGAGGTTGAGGCGCCCGATGTCTGTCCGGACTGCGGAAGCACCCGTCTTAATCAGGAAAGTGACGTGCTCGATACCTGGTTCAGCTCGGCTCTGTGGCCTTTTTCCACCCTGGGCTGGCCGGAACAGACGAGGGAACTTGCTGTATTTTATCCGACCTCGGTGTTGATCACCAGCTTTGATATCCTCTTCTTCTGGGTGGCCCGGATGATGATGATGGGGTTGCACATTATGAATGAGGTGCCGTTTCATGATGTGTACCTCCATGCTCTGGTGCGTGACAAGTACGGCAAGAAGATGTCGAAATCCACCGGTAATGTGATTGATCCCCTGGTCATGATTGAACAGTACGGAACCGATGCCTTCCGTTTTACGCTGACCGCCTTTGCCGCCCAGGGGCGTGAGATCAGGATGGATGAGGAGCGGATTGACGGCTACCGGCGCTTCATCAATAAGCTGTGGAATGCGGCCCGCTTTGCCCAGATGCATCTCAAGGAGGCTGATCCCGGAATCACAGAGCTTGCCGCAGAGCCAAAGGGGCTGTCTCTGGCGCACCGCTGGATATTAAGCCGGCTCAGTACAACCATAGCCGGGGTGCGGGAGGCGCTTGACAACTATAACTTCAACGATGTCGCCTCCATCTCCTATCAGTTTGTGTGGCATGAGTTCTGTGACTGGTATCTCGAATGGATCAAGTCTGATCTGTTCAGTGAAGAGTTGACACGACGTGACGAGGCAAAGGCGGTACTGCTGACCGTGATGGAGCAGGTGCTCAAGCTGATGCATCCTGTCATTCCCTTTGTCACCGAGGAGATCTGGAGCCAGCTTCCAGGGCGGCGTGATTCGATCATGCGGGCATCCTTTCCGGAAACCGTGGAGCAGTGGACGGATACCAGAGCCGAGACAACGATGAACCTGCTGATGGACGTTATCTCCGGTTTGCGTACAATCCGTACTGAGGCCGAGGTGCACCCCAGTGCGAACATTGAGGCCATGCTGATCTGTCCGGACGAAGAACAGCGGAGAATCCTTGAGCAGTATGCTGATGGGATCCGGAGCATGGTGCGCGCTGCCTCTCTCCGGATTGAGGCGTCGGGAGTCGTCCCCGACGATGCCGGGCATGGACTTGTTCAGGGTGTTGAGCTTGTTGTACCGCTCAAAGGAATGATCGATGTGGCCGGTGAGCTGGAGAAGCTGGCCAGAGAACAGGTCAAGCTGCAGAAGGAACTGGAGCGGGTTGTGGGCAAGCTCAGCAATGCACAGTTCATAAACAATGCCCCTGAGGCAGTAGTGGCCAAAGAACGGGACAAGGAAACAGAGATCCGGACCCGTCTGGCAAAAACCGCGGAGTCAATGGAACGGCTCTCAAAATTGCGCTGATATGGATACCTTTCTTCTTGATACACTTTTACGTAACTGTCTCGTCGAAGACCTGGAACACGGCGACATCACCACCCAGGCTATTTTCAGTCCGGAAGACGAGAGCAGAGCCTCTTTCATCGCCCGTCATCCCATGACCGTTGTCGGTATGGAAACTGTGGCTGCCCGAATCTTTCGCCTGCTTGACCCGGAGGCAGCCTGCACGCACGCTGTGGCCGACGGCAGCCGGGTGGAACAAGGAGCCGAGCTGCTGCGTATCAGTGGTGCCACCCGTGCCCTCCTTCGGGCCGAACGGGTGGCGCTCAACCTTGTACAGCGGCTTTGCGGTATCGCCACCCTGACCTCTGCCTTTATCGATGCCGTCAGACACACGAAAGCTGTGATTGTTGACACCCGCAAGACCACGCCCGGGCTCCGTCTTGTGGAGAAGTATGCCGTACGTGCCGCCGGTGGCCGTAATCATCGCTACTCCCTGAGTGACGGGGTGCTGATCAAGGATAACCACATTGCAGCCTGCGGTTCAATTACCGAGGCTGTACAACGTGTACGAGCCCGTGTTCCGCATACGATCAACATCGAGGTGGAGACCGATACCCTGGCGCAGGTCGAAGAGTGTCTGGTCTGTAAGGTGGGTGTTATCATGCTGGACAACATGGATCTTGCAACCATGCGGCAGGCGGTGGAGCTGATCAATGGCCGTGCCATAGTCGAGGCGTCCGGTGGTGTCAGCCTGCAGACAGTTCGCGGTATCGCTGAAACCGGCGTGGATATCATTTCGGTCGGAGCCCTGACCCATAGCGCCCGTGCCTGTGATATCGGCATGGACTGGAGAAGTTAACGGGAGCGGCATTGTGCCCGGTCGTTGAAGTTTATGGAGCGGAAGAGGATCGTTTAAAGCGGAATCCATGTGCTGTCGCATCGCCGGGCGGTAAACGGCCGGAGAATGCAGGAACTCTAGAAGAACAATGAACAAACGGCTTTTTGTGGGTATTGATCTGCCGGAGGAGATTCGCGATCAGCTCAAATCCCTCTGCTGCGGTCTGCCCGGCGCCCGATGGGTCAAACCGGAACAGCTGCACCTGACACTCTGCTTTATCGGCGAAGTGGACGGTACAACCTTTCTCGATATAAAAGAGGTGCTGAGCGAGATAACCTTTGCCCCCTTTTCTCTGCAACTGCGGGGAGTCGGATCCTTCCCGCCCCGCGGCCAGCCGCGTATTGTCTGGGTGGGAGTCGAGAAGTGTGAGCCTTTAATGGTTCTGCAGCGCAAGATCACCACCCGGTTGTTTCAGCTGGGAATTGCTCTGGAAAACCGGAAGTATGCTCCGCACCTTACTCTGGCCCGGCTCCGACAGACTTCACCGGATCGCGTGGGGAAATATTTTATCGAACACTCCCTGTTCACCCAGCCGCCGTTTCCGGTCGACCGGTTCATTTTATATTCGAGTGTGCTGGGTCGCAAAGGATCGAGTTACATTATGGAACAGGAGTACAGCTCGGTCACCGCTGCTGCCTGAGTATGGCGGATGGAGGATGAGCAGGGCACGCGTGCATCCTTTTCTTATCGTGTGCCGGGCCTTGACTGGGCCGCCGGTGTTCTGAACAGGTGGTCGGCTGATGTGAAAAAAAAAGCGGTCACAGGAGAATTCTGTGACCGCTTGCATGTTCTGGAGGCGACGAGCGGATTTGAACCGCTGAATAATGGTTTTGCAGACCACTGCCTTACCACTTGGCTACGTCGCCTTAAAGTTTTGCATATATACCATGAATTTTATTTTTGACAAGGAGAAATCGCATTTATGGGCACCACGCTGACGGCTCTCGTTCAGGATAACGAGGTAGAATTGGCACAGTTGCAGGAACGGATCGGTTATCGGTTTCGCGACCTGCACCTGCTCCAACTCTCCCTTGTTCACAGTTCTTTCGCCTTTGAACGACTTGACGACAACCGCCATAACGAGACACTCGAGTTTTTAGGAGACGCGGTTCTTGATTTTATCGTAGGGTTCATCCTGTTTATCCGTTTTCCGGAATTACGGGAAGGTAAACTCACCCGTATCCGTTCTGCTCTGGTCAACGAAGGCGGGCTGACCGAACGGGCCAGGGAGATTGATCTGGGAAGCTATCTTCTCCTGGGGAAGGGGGAAAGCACTTCCAATGGCCGGAACAAACCTTCGATCCTGTCCGGAGCGTATGAGGCGCTCGTCGGAGCGATCTTTCTTGACGGAGGATATGATGCCGCCCAGGTTTTTGTCCGCCGTTTCTTTGAGCCTTATCTCAATGATTCACAGGAACGGCTGCTGAGCATAGATGCCAAGAGCGAGTTGCAGGAGCTGCTTCAGGAACGGTACAGTGCCGGACCGGAGTATGTCCTTGTTCATGAGGAGGGGCCTGCGCATGCACGACTGTTCTCTGTTGCTGTCAGGTTTCTTGATGAGGAGCTGGGTACCGGTACGGCCTCAAGCAAAAAAGAGGCGGAGCAGCAGGCGGCCCGGGCGGCCCTTGATCGTCTCAGAGAACGATCATCCGGAGAGTGAAATGGCTCTTATCTGTCTCAGTGCTTTAAAGGTCTGGCTAGAGCAGCTTGATACGGGAGACTGCCCGACCCTATGCCGCTGATCATCCCCGTCTTTATCCCCCATGAGGGATGCCCCCACCGCTGCCTGTTCTGCAACCAGTACACCATCAGCAGCTCCGGCCGGGTGCTGGTCACCGGCTCCGGTGTTATTGCCACTGTCCGCAGCTGGCTGGGCCGGATGCGACCTGAACAAAGAGGTCAGGTGGAGATCGCCTTTTACGGAGGCAGTTTTACAGGATTGCCGGCTGAAAGACAGGTGGAGCTGCTGGCCGCAGTACAACCGTTTCTGCAACAGGATGTGGTGCAGACAATCCGTCTCTCCACCCGGCCTGACTACATCGATACCGATGGATTGATGCTTTTACGCCGCTATGGAGTCACGACCATAGAGCTCGGGGTACAGTCTTGTGATGACGAGGTGCTGCGGCAGGCCGGTCGCGGACACACTTCTGCTGACAGCGTTCGGGCCAGCCGGTTGATTCAGACGCAGGGATTCAGGCTGGGCTGGCAGCTCATGCCCGGGTTGCCGGGGGAGAACTTTCGTTCACTCCGGGACACGATTGAAAAGACCGTTTCTGTGCACCCCGATTTTGTCCGTATCTATCCGACTCTGGTTCTGAAAGGCAGCGGCCTTGCTCGCCTGTACGGTCAGGGCACCTATCGTCCGCTCAGCCTCAACCAGGCGGTGGCGGTTGTCAGCCGCATGAAAAAACGATTTGACGATCAGGGGATCGGAGTGGTACGGATGGGCCTGCAAAGTTCTGCGGATCTGGAGGAGGCGCTCATAGCCGGACCCTGGCATCCGGCTTTCGGTGAGCTGGTCAAGGCGCGTCTGATGTTGCGAGAGACCCGCCGTCTGCTGACAGGGATCGCATCCTCACGGCCGGTCGAACTGGTTATAAACAGCCGTGATCAGTCCATATTCCGCGGTCCCCGTTCGCTCAACCTGAGGCGACTGGAGGAACTGGGACTGTCAACGAGATTCACCCTGCGCCCTGATCCGAACCAGCCGCGGCAGACAGTGAAAGCGGTGGCCGAAAACGGGACCGTTTTAAGATAAGCAGGTATAAGCAGGCGTATTTTAACAGGTCACAGCAGCAGAATGTCCTGATCCTTCCCGTATCTTTATCAAAAAACCGACACCTGTGGCCACCGGTGTACCCCTATCCTATCAAGTTTCAGTAGAGTAGATTTTTTCCATGCTCAGCATCACCGATCTCAACCTGCAGTACGGCAACAAACACATCTTCCGAGACGTTTCAGTACAGATTCACTCCGGTGACCGGGTGGGACTGGTCGGGGTGAACGGTGCCGGTAAATCAACCCTGCTCAAGATCATGTGTGGTGAGCAGGATGTTGATCCCGGTATCGTCAACCGGGCCTCCTGGTTTACGGTAGCCTATCTGCCGCAGGAGACGACCGTCGAATTCAGTGGTGTCAGTCTGTTTGCGGCGGCCGAATCGGCCTTTGATGACGTGCTGACGCAGCAGGAGGAGCTGGATCGGATAAGTGAAGAACTGGCTCTGATCAACGCTGAAGATCCGGAGATTGATGATCTACTGAGAAGACAGGGTGAACTGCAGCATATGCTTGAGGGGAGTGATGTTTTCCGCATCCGTCCGCAGATCGAACAGGTTCTGTTTGGTCTGGGTTTTACAGCTGCTGATCTTGATCGTCAGGTGAACAGCTTTTCCGGCGGCTGGATTATGCGGCTGCTTCTGGCAAGGCTGCTTCTGAAACGGCCGGCTCTGCTGCTGCTAGATGAACCGACCAACCACCTTGACCTTGATTCTCTGACCTGGCTGGAAGAATTTCTTGTTAACTATCAGGGCGCCATGGTCATCATCTCGCATGATCGGTCCTTCCTGGACCGGATAACCTCCACAACCTGGGAGCTCAGTCTGGGAAGACTGAGTATCTTCCGCGGCAACTATTCGCACTACCTGGCGGAAAAAGAGCAGCGTCTTGAACTGGAGCGGGCGGCCTATGACAATCAGCAGGCGATGATCCGTCAGACAGAACGGTTCATCACGCGCTTTCGTGCCAAGTCAACCAAGGCCCGGCAGGTGCAGAGCCGGATTAAACAGCTCGAAAAGATGGAGCGTATTGAACTCTCTGAAACCGATCATACCATTCATTTTTCTTTCCCGCCGGCGGCTCCCTCCGGTCGCGATGTACTGCTCCTGGACGGGGTGGAGAAAAGCTATCATGGTACAAAGGTGTTTGACGGGGTCAGTTTCTCCCTGCATCGCGGTGACAAGCTTGCCGTGGTCGGCGTCAATGGTGCCGGAAAGACAACGCTGCTCAAGATACTGGCCGGTCTTGTCACAGCTGACCGGGGGACCGTCAAATTAGGACATAACGTGATTCTCTCCTACTTCGGTCAGCATCAGGCACAGGAACTTCCTGATGAGCTGACCGTCTTTGACACCGTTTACCATACGGCTGTTGACATGAGCATGACCCAGGTCCGTTCTCTGCTCGGAGCCTTCCTCTTCAGTGGTGACGATGTGGAAAAGCAGGTGCAGGTGCTCTCCGGAGGAGAGAAATCACGGGTGGCACTGGCGAAGATGCTGGTTCGACCGGCCAACCTGATGCTGCTGGATGAACCGACCAACCATCTTGACATGAGCAGCCAGGAGGTCCTGCAGGAGGCAATGGCCCAGTATGAGGGTACGATTATCGTTGTCTCGCACAACCGGTACTTTGTTAACTCCTTTGTCAACAAGGTGCTGGAAGTTAAAGACGGTAGCGCCACCCTCCACGAGGGTAATGTTGACGATTACCTTGCATGGCGACGCAAAATGGAAATGCGGGCGGCAACCCGGCTCGAACCGGTCGGTGACGAGGCGGGAGCAGCCCGGAGAGACGGAGGCGAGGCTGATGCCGGGGTGGATAAAAAGGCGCTGCGCCGGCAGCGTGCCCTGGAACGCCAGCTGCTGAACCAGAAGCTGGGACCGTGGAAAAAGAAGAACGAAGAGGCCGAGCAGGAGATTGAATCCCTGGAGACGCGTAAAGCCGAACTGGAACAGCTTATGGCAGATCCTGAACTGTACGGAGACCAGGAGCGGTGGAGTGTTGTCAGCCGGGAGTACAGTCAGGTGGAGCGCCACCTTGATCGTGCCTATCAACGCTGGGAAGAAACACAACAGGCCATTGAGGATATAGAGCAGAAGTTTGCCCAGACCGGTGCCTGATACGGCTTGCCTGACCGTTGCGGCACCTTTGTGCAGTGAGTGAACCGCTATTATTTTTAACGGGAGAACGTGTATGAAAAAAAGAATGGGGATTATCCTCATCCTGATCGTAGTTGTCGGTGCCGGCCTGTTTTTTGTGCTCAAGGGACGGTCTGCTGTGGGGCAGTATGCCCGCTATCTGCCGTCCAGTGTGATCGGCGCGGTCAACCTGACACATCTGGCGGCGGTGAGTGATAATATTGCCGCTTCATCATTGGGCCGTCTCCTGAGTAAAGACACCATGCACATCATCCTCCGCGAGCTCGGAGGAGATGACGAAACAACAGCTGAATACGACGAGCTCTATGACAGTGTGGTCGGAGTGGCGACGGATCCGGCCTTTCGTACCGTATTTGGTGACGACGTCACTCTGGCACTGCTGTCACCGGACAAGATCGACCCGGCCCGGGATCCGATGGAAACCTTCCGGCAATCATTCCTGGTTGTGGCCAGAACAGCGGCGGCGGGAGCCATTGATATGCTCAGTAAAGTGATAAGGCACGTCAAAATAAGCCGTGAGACCATCGACGGGATTACGTTTGTCAAGATCTCTGTGGACGGCGGTCAGGAGGTGTACGGTTACACCGAGGGAAAACTGCTTTTTCTGGCGTATAACCCTGCGGTTATCCGGATCTGTGTGGCCGGTGACAAGAGTGTGGAGCGGCTGGAACAGGCGCCGCTGTATCAGCAGGCCGCCGCCTATTGGCAACCGTATCCGGCGGGGGATGTGTACAGCCGGGTGTACCTGAATGTCGGTCAGCTTGCCCGGTTGATGCAAACATCTCCGGACAGGGACCTCAGGGAGAAGGGAGAGTTGCTTGCCGGAGTCACCTCATTGTTTTCAGTTACATACCTGACCGGGCAGGGCATGGAAAGCAAGGGATACTCAAGTTACCGGTATGATCAGCTTCACCCGCTGATTAAAAGCGCGGTCGACACCGCCGGCGTTAACCGCACCCTGCCTCTTTTTAAGGAGAACACCCTGATATACAATTGGGCCTCTTCCCTGCAGCCGGAGCTGCTTCTCGGCTCACTGGACTCCGATGAGCAGGTGTACCAGGAGATGGACAGAGATGTCCGTCAGCACCTGGGAGTGTCACTTGATGAGCTGGGCCGGGCTTTCGGGCCGCAGTACGGTGGATTACTTGACGAGATCACCCGCACCCCGCTGTTTCCCTGGCCAAAGGCAGTCTTGTTCATCGAGTCGCGCGATCGGGAAATTGCTGAGAGAGTCCTGGGGGGTATCCGGCGGCTTGTCGCCGGAAGCGGCATTGTGGGCGAACAGCGGGAGGAGGTACAGGGGCATGAGGTCTTCTCCTGGCCGGTCCTGCCCGGAGAGTCTGTTCAGCCGGCAGTAGCGCTCACCGATGACATGCTTTATTTCTCCACAAGCAAGGATGCTCTCAAGAAACTGCTCGCCGCGGATACCGCGGCCGACGGACTGCCGGCAGCGATACATAAGAGCCTGGGATCAGAGACGGCCGACCGTCTGGTGGCCGCCAACTCCAGTGTCCTGGTGGTTCAGCCACAGCAGATGGCAACGCAGCTCGGCGCAGCCATGGATTGGCTGGGTGGTATTCTTGCGGCAACCAAAAACGTCTCAACCGGTCGTTTGAACAGTGAACTGGTCCAGCTGCTGCAATCCATGGAACGGATTGTGGTGACCGGTAATCTTGCTGCAGAACGGGCTGATTGGACCATGGCCGTGAAAAAGGCCTCCAGACAGTCGAGCCGCCGGTAAAGGAGAACCGATCGGTCAGGGGTGAACAGCGGTAAAAACTCTTGCCTTCTTATTGAGAATCAAGGTAAGGATGCTCACCTGAATCAACAGAAACAGGGGTGGGCGATCGGTTTTCTGCCGGATGTACCATTCAGGGTGTCGGGCAACAGCGATTCAAGTACCTTTTGTACAGAGAAAAGGAGGGATAACGTGACATTTGATAAGGAGACAAAGTTGTGGCTTTCCGGCAACGAGGCCATCGCGCTTGGTGCCTGGGAAGCAGGTGTCAGGGTGGCATCAGGCTATCCCGGGACCCCGTCCACCGAGATCATGGGCAACCTGAGTCAGTATGAGGGTGTCTACACAGAGTGGGCTCCCAACGAAAAGGTGGGCCTTGAGGTTGCTCTCGGTGCCTCCTTTGCCGGCGCCCGAGCTCTGGCAACCATGAAACACGTGGGTCTGAATGTTGCCGCGGATCCGCTCTTTACAGCTGCCTATACCGGCGTTCGCGGGGGACTGGTCATCCTTAATGCCGATGATCCGCAAATGCACAGCTCACAAAATGAGCAGGATAACCGGAACTATGCCTTTGCAGCCAAACTGCCCATGCTGGAACCTTCCGATCCTGCTGAGGCCAAGGATATGATGGCCCGTGCCTATAGCCTGAGTGAAGAGCTGGACACCCCGGTGATCATCCGCATCACAACCCGTATCGCTCATGTGAAGGGTGTGGTGCAAAAGGGGCATCGGGTTGAGGTGCCGGAAACATCGATTGAGAAGGTGCCCGCCAAACTGGTCATGCTTCCCGGTAATGCCCGGGTACGACGGGTTGCCGTTGAAAAACGGATGGCAGCCGGCCGGGAGCTGGCTGAGAGCATGCCGGAGAACCGTATTGAACCCGGTGTCGGTCGCCGGGGTTTTGTGACCTCAGGGGTGGCGTATAACTATGTGAAGGAGGCCTTTCCGGAGGCTCCGGTTTTAAAGTTGGGGATGGTCTGGCCATTGCCCGAGAAGATGCTCCGCGACTTTGCTGCCACGGTTGAGGAACTGGTTGTGGTGGAAGAGCTGGATCCGTTCCTTGAAACGCATCTCAAGGCCATGGGTATCGCCTGTCGCGGCAAAGACATTATTCCCAACCAAGGTGAGTTAAACTCTTTTATCGTTCGCAAGGCACTGGCACCGGAGACGATCGGTGAGGTTTTCGCACCGCTGGAGTTGCCGATGCGACCCCCGAACATGTGTGCCGGATGTCCGCATCGCGGTCTCTTTTATGGTCTGTCGCGGATGAAGGATGTGTTCGTATCGGGTGATATCGGCTGCTATACCCTGGGATTTCTGCCACCGCTGTCTGCCATGGATGCCTGCGTCTGCATGGGAGCTTCCATTACCATGGCACACGGTATGGCCAAGGCGCTGGGCGAGAAAGGAAAGGGCAAGGTGGTTGCGGTGCTGGGTGATTCAACATTTATGCATTCGGGAATCACCGGCCTCTTGAATATGGTGTATAACAGCACCTATGCTTCGGTGATTATTCTTGATAACCGCACCACAGCCATGACCGGGCACCAGGACAATCCGGCTTCCGGACGTTCTATCCTCGGCGAACCGGCTCCGGCTCTGGACCTGGAGGCACTCTGCCGGGCTCTGGGAGTGAAACGGGTTGTGGTGGTGAATCCCCACGATGTCGAAGCAACCCGCAAAGTGCTGAAAGAAGAGATTGAGTCTCCTGATCTCTCGGTGATCATCAGCCGGGCTCCATGTGTGCTTCTGCCCGAAGAGGTGAAGCGCAAAAAACCGGTCTATTACACGAACCTCGCCAACTGTACCGGCTGTACACTCTGTGTGCAGATGGGATGCCCGGCGATCAGCTGGACGCCGCTCACCCCGGAAGAGGCAGTGGCACGGGGGTATCGGGATAAGCAGAAAGGGTTTGCCCAGATCAACGAAGTACAGTGTAACGGCTGCGGCCAGTGCGCCTGTGTATGCAAGTTTGACGCAATCACCAGAAGGGAGGAGAACTCATGAAACAAAGCGGCAATATTCTCTTTTCAGGTGTCGGCGGGCAGGGCATACTTCTGGCCAGTGAACTGACCGCCCATGCCCAGCTCGTCGCAGGATATGATGTGAAAAAGAGTGAAGTGCACGGTATGGCCCAGCGCGGGGGATCTGTCGAGGCCCACCTGCGTTACGGAGAAAAAGTCTACTCGCCGTTGATTGAGCTGGGCGGAGCGGATATCCTGGTTGCTTTCGAGATCCTTGAGGCGGCCCGTTACCTGCCCTATCTTCACCGGGACAGTGCGGTGGTGGTCAATACGCAAAAAATCCTGCCACCGGCGGTTGCCCTTGGTAAGACGAGTTATCCGGAAGATATCCTTGACGAGCTCAGATCCCGGCAGATCAACGTGGTGGCCATTGATGCCTTTGCCGTGGCAAAATCAGTGGGCGAGTTACGGACGGCGAACGTGGCCATGGTCGGAGCGATGTCAAATTTTCTTGCAGTGCCTCCGGATGTCTTTTTGCAGGCGATTGACGAGACAATCAAAGAGCAGTTCCGTCATGTTAACAGGGAAGCGTTCGTTGCCGGTCGGGCCGCAGTATATGCCTGATCCGGACACATACTTATCCAAGAGGTCAGGCAATGAATTGGCAAGAAATTGAAACCTTACCCCGTTCCGGATTAGAGTCGATACAGCTGCGCCGGTTACAGGCCCTTGTGCACCGGATCTATGAAAAGGTGCCGCCGTATCGTGCGAAGATGGATGCGGCCGGAGTGAAGCCGCAGGATGTCCAGTCCCTGACCGATCTGCGCAGACTGCCCTTCACCACCAAGGATGATCTTCGGGACAACTACCCCTTCGGACTTTTTGCCACTCCCATGGAGGAAGTGATCCGTGTACATGCTTCCTCCGGTACCACGGGCAAGTCAACGGTGGTCGGTTACACGCAGGCAGACATCGCTCTCTGGGCTTCGGTTATGGCCCGCTGTCTTACCATGGCCGGAGTAACCCGGGGCGACATGGTGCATAATGCGTATGGATACGGTCTTTTTACCGGAGGTCTTGGCGCTCATTACGGGATTGAGGCTCTTGGCGCCACAGCCATCCCGGTTTCGGGCGGCAATTCAAGACGGCAGATCGTGATCATGCGCGATTTCGGCTCAACGGTGTTGCTTTCCACTCCGTCCTATGCACTGAATCTGGCCGATGCCATGCGGGATGCCGGTGTTACTCCCGATGATCTTCAGCTGCGGGTCGGTATCCATGGTGCTGAACCGTGGAGTGAGAACATGCGCGAGGAGGTGGAGCGCAAGCTTGGTATCAAGGCGGTGGATATCTACGGGCTTTCCGAGATCATAGGCCCCGGGGTTGCCATGGAATGCCTTCATACGGAACATGGAATGCATATCCTTGAAGATAACTTTCTCCCGGAAGTCATTGATCCTGATACATTGGAACCGCTGCCGTACGGCGAGACCGGTGAGCTCGTCTTTACGACCCTCACCAAAGAGGCCTTTCCGCTGATCCGCTACCGGACCAAAGACATCTCCCGGCTGTTCTGTGAACCCTGCGGCTGCGGCCGTACCCTTATCCGCATGGAAAAGGTGACCGGCCGGACCGATGATATGCTCATCATTCGCGGCGTTAACGTCTTTCCTTCTCAGGTTGAGCATGTGCTCATGGGTGTTGAAGGTGTAGAACCCCACTATCAGATCGAGGTTTCCCGCGAAGGAAGTCTGGATGTGATGTCTGTGCTCGTTGAAGTGAGTGAGAATATCTTTTCCGATGAGATCAAGGTCCTGGAGCAGCTGAGTAAGAAGATTCAGGCGGAACTCAAGGATATGCTCGGTATTACCGCCAAGATTAAGCTCGTGGAACCTCGCACCATTCAACGTTCCGAGGGGAAGGCGCAGCGCGTGATCGACCGGCGCAAAATCTAACCACAGGAGGATCGTATGCGTGTAGAGCAGATTGCGGTTTTTCTTGAGAACAAATCAGGACGTCTGGCAGAAATAACCAGGATTCTGGCGGAAAACGATATCAACATCCGCGCGCTCTCAGTGGCCGATACGGCGGATTTCGGTATTCTGCGTCTGATCGTCGACAAGGTTGACCTGGCAAAAGAGGTGTTGCGCAACGGGGGGTTCACGGTTGGTAAAACGAACGTTGTTGCAGTCGAGGTGCCGGACAGGGCCGGAGGTCTGGCTAGCGTTCTTAAGGTCGTGACCGAGGCGGAGATCAATGTCGAATACATGTACGCCTTTGTCAATAAAAGCGGCTCAGACGCGGTTCTGATCTTTCGTTTTGAAGAGATGGACAAGGCGATCAAGGTATTGCAGGACAACGGGTTCACCCTGCTGACCGGGGCGCAGATCTGTTCACTTTAGAGGGGGCGCAGCTGTCGGCACTTCCGGCTGGTGGAGCGGGTCGCCTCTCTGTCGGGAAAAGACCGGGGAATCGTTGTCCTGAGGTGCCTGGGATCAGGTTCCGGCACAGCGAACAGATGAATATTCTGCCGGTTGACCTGTTGCCAGATCCGGATGAAGGGCCGCTGCAACCGGTCGACCGCTCATCCTTCTGCCGCGCGGCGGTGAGGTCGCTTCCCCTGTGCAGGGTGCGGCCGGCTTCTTATCACTTTCCTTACCATGCCGGTGATCGGAAAGGATGGTTCTAAGCTCTGTGAGGAGCAATGTAATTAAAGATTCTGATAACAATGACCATCCGGTGATTGTTGATTTTGTTGCATCGTATGACTCTGGAGCTTTTCTTTCAATATCTCTTTGCCGGTATCACCTACGGTTCACTGTACGCCATCGTGGCCATCGGGTTTAATATCATCTACAACACCACCGGCATCATCAACTTCGCACAGGGTGAGTTTGTGATGCTCGGGGGGATGATCTCCATTTCGCTGCTCCAGTTCATGCCGCTGGGGGCGGCGATTGCTGTTGCCGTCCTCATCACCATGCTCATCGGTGCGGCCATCGAAATGCTGTTTATCCGCTGGCTGGTGCATCCGTCGGTATTACGGCTGGTTATAATCACCATCGGCATCTCCATCCTTCTGCGTGAATCAGCCCTCCATATCTGGGGGGAGTCCATCCGCAGTCTTCCGTACTTTTACGGTAACGAAATTACGACCTTCTCGCTGGGCAGTGTCAATATCTCGCCGCAGGTGATCTGGGTGATCCTCGCCTGTGCGGTGATGATGGTGGGCTTGAACATATTTTTCAGGTCCACACCCATCGGTCGGGAGATGCGTGCCTGCGCAGCGAACAGGACAGCCGCCCTGCTCTGTGGCGTTAATACCCGTAATATGGTTACATTAAGTTTTATGCTCAGTGCAGGTATCGGGGCGCTGGCCGGTTGTGTGATGTCACCGATCACCTATACACAGTACGATTCAGGTGCTTCTCTGGCGATCAAGGGGTTTACCGTAGCCATCCTCGGCGGTCTCGGCAACTCCATGGCAGCGGTCGCGGCCGGCCTCCTCCTGGGTATTATAGAGGCATTCTCTGTCACTGTTGTTCCGCTCGCCTTCCAGGATGCGGTCACCATCACCATCCTGCTGATTATCCTCTTTGTCAGGCCCCATGGAATATTCGGTTCCAGTGAAGCAGCCCGGCTGAAGGATTTTTAGATGAAAACCCGGAAGCTTCTCTCATTGACTGCGCTGGCTCTTCTGACAGCGGGGCTGCACCTGTTCACGGTTCTTTCAGGAACCCAGTTTTATCTGACCCAGCTTACCATGGCTGCCTACTACGGACTCGTGGTGATCGGTCTTGGGGTGATGATGGGGTATGCCGGCCAGATTTCCATCGGCCATGCCGGTTTTTTCGCCATCGGCGGTTATCTGTCTGCCGCATTGACGACGAATGATCTCACACCGTTTCTTGCGCCCGGTCTTATCCGGTGGCTGGACCGGGTGGGCCTTCTTGTGCACGGGCAGGATATTTTCGGAGATCCTCTGATGACCGTCTCCCCCTGGGCCGCCTGTCTGTCTGCGGTGACGGTGACGGCACTGATCGCGCTGCTCATCGGCGGCCCGGTGCTTAAGCTGCGGGGGCACTATCTGGCCATGGCCACTCTGGGATTTGGTATCATCGTCTACCGGATATTTCTGGCCTCCCCTTTTTTCGGAGAGGCGGACGGTATCTCCGAAGTTCCGGGGTTTCAGCTCCTGCCGGCCACCGGCCTGCTCGGCCCCGTGATCATCAGCGGTGATGCCGCCCACCGGGTGCTGAACTACTACCTGGCCTGGGGCGTCCTTTTGCTCGGAATGGCATTGCTGCTCAATCTGATTGATTCAAGAGCCGGCCGGGCATTACGTTCACTACACAGCTCGGAAGAGGCGGCAGAGGCCTTTGGCATTGACACCGCTCGCTGTAAAGTTCAGGTCTTTGTGCTCAGTGCAATTTATGCGGCTCTTGCCGGGAGTCTGCTCACCCATTTCAATGGCGGTATCGGGCCCGGTGAAGCCTCGGTGATGAAGTCGGTCCGCTACGTCGCTCTGGTGGCGGTGGGAGGCATGACCAGCCTGTGGGGAACACTTGTCATGGGGGTCGGTCTCACCTTTCTCTCCTTGCGCGGAGTGTTCGGCTCGTATGATGATGTGGTCTTTGGTGTGATCCTCATCGCCGTTATGCTTTTTGCGCCGGAAGGCGTTTTACGGGGACTGTTCGGCCGGGCGCTGCAGCGCTTTCTTCCCGGGAGGCAGACATGAACACCCGCACTTCGCAACAGGAGCCCATGCTCCTTTTGGAAAAGGTGAACAAGCAGTTCGGAGGGCTGCAGGCGATCAACAATGTCGGATTTACCGTGCAGCCGGGCTGCATCAAAGCAGTTATCGGTCCCAATGGTGCCGGTAAAACCACCCTGTTTAACCTGATAGCGGGCAATATACCGGTCAGTTCCGGAACCATCATCTTTCAGGGACAGGAGATACGGGGAAAGAAATCGCACGAGATTGCCCGGATGGGCATGTCGCGCACCTTTCAGAATATCAAACTGTTCCATGGGATGACCGCCCTTGAATGTGTTATGGTCGGCCGGCACACCCGGAGCTGCGCCGGATTTCTGGCCGGGATGTTATCTCTGCCATGGACGTGGCAGGAAGAACGGGCCATTCGCAGCAGATCCATGGAACTCCTTGAAATGCTGGAGATTGCCGATCTCGCCGGCACAGAGGTGTCCAGCCTTGCATTCGGGCAGCAGCGGGCGGTGGAGATGGCTCGGGCCCTCGCTGCCGAACCGGATCTTCTCCTGCTTGATGAACCTGCCGCCGGGCTCAACATCTATGAGACCGCCGAGGTGGCTCGACTCATCACAGCGATCCGGGATATGGGTATCACCGTTCTGCTGGTCGAACATGACATGTCGCTGGTCATGGATGTTTCCGATGAGATCGTGGTTTTAAGCTTCGGCAGCAAGGTGGCGGAAGATATACCGGCGAATATCCAGAAAAATGCTGAAGTTATCAAAATTTATCTTGGAGAGGATGAGACGGTCTGATTCTGTGTTGTCTCTCCATGACGGATCGTATGCTGAGAATACGTAATCTTGATGCCGGCTACGGTAAATTACGGGTGCTGAAGAACATCTCGCTCCATGTCAAGAGCGGCGAGATCGTTGCCATGATCGGTGCCAACGGAGCCGGGAAAAGCACACTGCTGCACACCATTATCGGGTTGATCAGACCGATGAGCGGTGAGATCAGTTTTCTCGGTCAGGCGTGCGATCGTGCCGCCGTGGGCAGGATTGTCGCCTCAGGATGTGCACTGGTCCCGGAAGGTCGCCAGGTGTTTGCATCCATGTCCGTGGAAGAGAATCTGCTGCTTGGCGGTTATGTTCTGCAAAAAGAGAAAGGGAGGGCCGCGGTTCAGGAGGAGCTGGCTCGCCAGTACCTGCTGTTTCCCCGTCTGAAAGAACGCCGGCGTCAGCTGGCCGGCACGCTGTCCGGAGGTGAACAGCAGATGCTGGCCATGGCCCGGGCTCTGATGTCCCGGCCGAAGCTCGTCATGATGGACGAACCCTCGACTGGTCTTGCCCCATTGATCATCCGGGATATTTTCAAGATCATTCGGCAGTTGCGCGAAGAGGGAAATACGGTGCTGCTTGTCGAGCAAAATGCCAGAGCAGCCCTGACGATCGCTGACCGCGGGTATGTCCTGGAGGTCGGCAAAATTATCGTTCAGGGCCCGGCAACCGATCTTCTGGCCAATTCGGATGTCCAGCGGGCCTATCTGGGCCGGGAAAAAATAGAGTAGATGATTCCTGTGCGGACGGCGGCAGTGTCAGCTGTTGTCACAGGTACTTTACAGCCGGCACCGGGGTGCCGGCAGGAAGAACAGATCCACTTTTTCTGATAGATTTTTACAGGGAATTGAAACTTGAAAGCCAATCGCCGGATTGAACCTATGTACTGGGAACCTGAACGAGAATGTATGACGAGGGAGGACCTGGAACAGCTCCAGCTGGAGCGACTGCAGTCCACGCTGTATCGTGTGGGTACCAATGTCCCCTTTTATAAGAAACGTTTTGAGCAGCTTAAATTCAACTATGACGACATCCGGTCCCTGGATGATCTGCGCCGCCTGCCGTTTACTGAAAAGCAGGATCTGCGCGACAACTATCCCTACGGACTGTTTGCCGTACCGCTGCGTGATGTGGTCCGGCTGCACTCCTCGTCCGGTACCTCCGGACAGGCCACAGTGGTCGGCTACACGAGCAATGATATCCGCACCTGGTCGAATCTTGTGGCGCGGGTGGCCACAGCGGCCGGCGTCACGAAAAATGATGTTATCCAGATTGCCTTCGGTTACGGTCTTTTCACCGGCGGCTTCGGTCTGCACTACGGTGCCGAGCTTATAGGCGCTTCGGTCATCCCGATCTCTTCCGGGAACACCAGGCGACAGATTCAGATCATGCAGGATTTTAAAACCACGGCCCTGGTCTGTACACCATCCTATGCCCTCGTCATGGCGGATACCATGATGGAGATGGGCATCAACCCCAACGGGTTGGCACTGCGGTACGGGCTGTTTGGCGGTGAGCCCTGGTCCGAGGCCATGCGCCGGGAGATCAATCAGAAACTCGGCATTCTTGCCACGGACAATTACGGGCTGTCCGAAGTCATGGGTCCGGGTGTGTCCGGCGAGTGCCAGGAGTGTGACGGCCTTCATATAAACGAAGACCACTTTCTTGTTGAGATCCTTGATCCTGACACGCTGGAACCGGTGCCTGAAGGCGAGGTGGGTGAACTGGTGATCACCACCCTGACCAAGGAGGCCTTCCCTATGGTCCGTTACCGGACCAGAGATCTGACCCGATTCATTCCCGAACCCTGCCCATGCGGCCGCACCATGCGACGGATGCAGCGGGTCATCGGTCGGTCTGACGACATGCTGATTATCAAGGGTGTCAATATCTTTCCTGTACAGATTGAAAAGGTGCTGTTTGAAATCGAAGGTACAGAGCCTCACTATCAGATCATTATCGAGCGGGAAAATCATGCGGATAAGATGACGGTCCTTGTGGAGGTGACGGAGTCGATCTTTTTTGATGAGATGAAAAAACAGCGTCAGATGATCGAGTTCATCAAGAGCCGTTTAGCTGCCGAGGTCGGGGTGCATGTTGATGTTAAACTCGTGGAGGAAAAAACTCTTGAGCGTTCCGAAGGAAAGGCCAAGCGTGTCTTTGATAAAAGAAAACTGTAAAAAACGGGAAGCCCTGTAAAAAAGTTGGACAACGCCGGCGAAAAAATGCTTATGTGTGCTGTATTCCGGCTGCGTTGCTGTCCGTTGATCAGACCGATGGTACAGACGGCTCCACCGGTCTGTCCTTATAAAAAGTATTTTGGCCTGCCGTTAACGGATCTGGCCTTTTCCCTCAACATATGCAAAAGGTGAACAGTATGAAATTTTATGTATCGGGTCTTATGGCGTTACTCCTCGCGGTCGGCCCGGTTATGGCTGCGGATGAGCCGTTGGAGTTCAAAAGCGAAGAGCAGAAGCTCAGCTATGCCATGGGGCTTGATCTTGGCGAGTATTTCAAGGGGCTGGAGGAGAATTTTGATCTGAATGTGCTGCAGCGGGGCATCAATGACGGATATAGCGGGAACAAGCCTTTGCTGAGCCCGGAAGATGCGGCGGCAGTACAGCAGGCCTTTGCTAAGCGGCAGCAGGAAAAGCAGATTCAGAAGACCGCTCTCATGGTGCAGAAAAACCGGAAGGCGGCGGAAGAGTTTTTGAAGGCGAATAAAACAAAAGAGGGTGTGGTTGAAACCGAATCCGGCCTTCAGTACAAGGTCATTAAGAAGGGAACAGGTGCCAGACCCGCCCCGACCGACACCGTTAAGGTTCAGTACAAGGGAACCCTGATAGACGGCAGCGAGTTCGACAGTTCCTACAAGCGTAATGAACCGGCCGAGTTTCAGATCAACCAGGTGATTGCCGGATGGCAGGAGGCAATGCCGTTGATGCCGGCAGGATCGACTTTTGAACTCTATATCCCGCCGGATCTTGCGTACGGTGATCGTGGTGCGCCACCGGTGATTGAACCCGGCTCCATGCTTATATTCCAAGTTGAACTGCTTGAGATTCTGCCGCCAGCGACGGAGGATGGAAAAGATAAATAAAAAGCAGGTTCTGTGTCTTCTGTAATCCGTATGCGAAGAGGATCTTCTTTGAGCCTGCCGTCACCACTCCGGCCATGGCGGTCGAAGTGTGACTTTTGCCTTGCTTAGGAGGCAGATCATGGGTGACGGTACGAAGACAAAAAAGAAATGCTGTGAAGCATACCTGAAAAAAGGCAAGATGTGTCCCAACTGCCCTTTGCGGGATCAGGACGCGAAGCAGGAGAAGGGCGAGGAAAAAGAAAAAAAGCACAAGGACAAACAGAAGGACAAAAAGAAAGATAAAAAGAAAGATAAAAAGAAGGATAAAAAGACGAAAAAGAAGTGACACAGACACCATAGGTGTCTTGCGGCCGGACACTCCCGCGGGTGTCCGGCTTTTTTTTATACCTGTGCTCCTCTTTTAAAGAAAAGACCTTTTCAGCAGTGCCGTTAACAGGATGGCTGATGAGTAATCAGGATTTCGTCTGCCCCGGAAGCAAGGAGTCTGGATGCGCATCCTGGGCAAGCGTTGCCTGCAGGCCGGCAAGAAGAACAAATCGTCCCAGAGTATGCACTCTGCCGGGCAGACAGGCCACGAACAGGGGGTTTGAGCATAAACCGCCGGACAGATAGAGCTCTTCCGGCTCATGGGCAAAACGATAGGCATTGAGGGCGATGCCGCGGACAAAACCGGCTACGGCTTCTGCCTCGGATGCTCCGGCAATGATTGCATCGAAGATGTGGCTCATGCCGAGCACGCCACAGGTGACAGAAAAACCTGTGGTCGGAGGAGGTATCTCCGCGTAGTCGAGATTGTAGTAGGTTGAGAGAAGTTCGATGGTGAAGCCCATGGAAGCGCCGCACTCCGCATTCCATCCCATGTCGGCCACTTTGCCGTCCTGAAAGCGGACAAACTTGATGTCACGGCTGCCACAGTCAAGTAAAACAAAGTCGGGGCGTTGAATGAGCGCGTATCCGCCCCGGGCCAATGCGGTCAGTTCATTGATACTCCGCCTGCTTCTCCGGCCGGCATTGTGGCCGGTGGCCAGATCGGCCATAAAGGATCGGGGCAATTCTTTGGTGGGCAGAATAAGAGGTGTATCTCCCTTCGCGGTATCCAGAATCTTACTGTAGGAGGTACCAAAATCGGCTAACAGCATCAAGGTGTGTGTCTCCGGTCCGGAACAACACCGGAAAGTTCAAGGAAGGCTTCAATCTTTGCCCGTGTGGAGCTTGAGGGTGTTACGTCACAGTCTATGGCAATGGCCCTCGGATGTTTGTCTGCCAGATGTTTGGCCAGGGCCGATTTGGCACAGAACGACTGGGAAAAAAAGACCATGGGAATAGTGGGGTCAACCTGATGCTCGAGTTCAAGGTCGGCCGGCGTCTTGTTCTCCATGCATCGTGTCCACCCAAAGACATGCGTGGTTTCCGGAAAAAGATCAAGCAGGGCAAAATCCCGCGGCGGCACCCCCCAGAATCCGCAGCTTGGCTGACAGGGCGGGACGGGTGCATGAGGTGCGGCCGACTGGACACTTTTCGTGATTCTGCTCACCTTTTCCATTAACGGCATGCGACTCGTACAGAGCGGATATCCAAAGGAGCGGGTGTCCTGATTCCGGGTGCGGATAACCGGCACCCGGAGCAGATCCGCCAGGATGTCCGAAACGTGGAGGGCACAGTCACACTTTCCCGGTCCGACATCGATATAGACAAGATCAAGAGGAAGGTGGAGACTGTTGAGCACAACGGTCCGTAAGATGGCGCAGTACACTCTGGGGATGTGGGCTGCCGTCTGGTCGATGGGCGCCCGGATTTGCGGTTCATCAAGATCAACAATCCGGTCACCGTCACGGTTGATCTTCTCAATGACAGCAAGTGGCGGAACACCGACTATACCTATCAACCTGGACATATCAGGTATCCTCACGCAGCAGCAGGAACACTCCGAGGCTTCCGACGAGCAGATGGATGGGGAGTGCCGCTGCCAGGGGCGGTAGATAGTTTGCCCTGGCCAGTGACTGTAAAATGGTGTAGGCGCCCCAGCAGAGAAAGGCCATTCCGCAGCTGACCGGGATAGCCAGAGAGAGATCTCTGCCCCATTTACGGTAGATGAGGAGCAGGAGCGGCAGACCGAGCAGAAGGAGCGGCAGGCCGAGCAGCGTGTAGGAGATACGGCCGTAAAAGTCTGCCCATGCCTTGTTGCGCTCCTCTTTGGAATGCGCGTCCTGTGTCTCTTTGTACAGCTGGACGAGCGACAACTCCATGGAGCGATAGGCAGGGACAAAAAAATCTTCAGGTTGTTCCGGGAAGGTGAAGCGTTGTTCCTGAAAGATCCTGGAGGAATAGCGGTCGTTCCCGATCGACTCCTGCACCTGGCCGTTGTGGAGTGTCCAGCCGGTCTGATCCCAGAGAGCGGTCTGAGCGGCAATGAGAGTTTTTGTCCCATAGTCGCCTTTCCAGACCATGTAGGAGAAGTTGTTGAACACATTCTTCTGCGGGTCAGGCCGCGAGAAGGAGTAAAAGCCATCCTGACCGCGGTAGTAGTAGCGACCGTTGCGGTAGATGCCGAGAGGTGTTTTCCCCTTCACCTCGCGGTTCCAGATGTAGTTGGTGGTCGAATTTGTGTAGGGCAGTACAAACTGATCCATGGCAAGAAAGAAGAGAACACAGACCGTGGTGGCGCCGATGATCGGTTTGACAATGGTCTTGAGCGGAATCCCGCAGGCTTTCAGAGCAATAAGCTCGTTGCTGTAACTCAGCATCCCCAGGGTGACGACTCCGGCAAGAAGAAGGCAGACCGGACTCATCATGTCGATGATAAAGGGAATGTTGTAGAGAAAATACTGGAATATCAGGGCAAAAGATTTACCTTTTTCTACGAAATTATCAATCTTTTCAAAGAAGTCGATCAGCAGGTAGATGCTGATGAAACTGGTGAGAAGCAGACCGAGGTTGCGAAAGAAATGAATGAGAATGTAGCGATGCAACAGAATCATGAAACAGCCGCAAAAAATACTCTATCGGTGGGGGGAGAATGATGACAGGTCACGGTTCGGCAAGCTGCTGACAGCGAAATTTCACAACCATTGTGTACCCTGTGAGCCGTATTCAGTCAAGCAGCAATAGTGGGCCGGATTGTACCACGAAGTATACGGTTTCTTCAAAAGACAGGCTTGCGCTTCTCTGTATCTCTGTGTAAGCTGCTTCTCTCGTTTTTATCATGGTATCCGGTCGTATTAACATGGCTGTTACTGAAAATCACCCATCAGAACTCTTGTCGGGCAGGGACGCCCTCTTTACAACTGCGGGGAAAGTGACGATGAGACAGTGCACACCGCTTGCTCAGAGTCTATAGAATTGCCTGTATGGATCTCTCAGCAAAAGACAAAGAGTTCGGTTTCTGATTCCGGGTTATGCAAAAACGACTTGAAAAAATTGCCGACAACAACATCACGCGAAGTGCCAGCAAAAATTCGGCGATAGCCCGTCTCAACGGCCTCTGGTCGGTTTTTGAACGGAGTGACGATGTTCTGATCGTCATCAACGCAGACCCGGATGCCATTGCCTCGGCCATGGCGCTCAAACGTCTGCTCAGCTATCGGGTACACAGCGTGACCATCGGTCATCCCAACGAGATCCGCCGTCTCAACAACCTGACCATGGTGGACCGGCTGAAGATCAGCATGGAACGCCTCCACACCCTGTCCATGAAGGACTACAATAAAAAAGTCCTGCTCGATTCCCAGCCGAATCATCTGGCCTGTTTTGAGAGGATGACGTTTGATGTGGTGATCGATCATCATCCGGTGACCACCGGCTGGGACGCGGCCTTCATCGACATCCGGCCCGAGTACGGAGCGGTCTCCTCCATGATGGTGGAGTACCTGCGGGCAGCAAACATAAAACCTTCCGTTGCCCTGGCCACCGCCCTGTTTTACGGGATCAAGGTCGATACCCAGAACTTTCAGAAACAGAATATGCAGATAGCGGACGGCATCAGTTTTCGCTACCTGTTCAACATTGCCAACCTCAATCTCGTGCGCAAGTTCGAGCTCACCGAACTGCGCCGCTCCGAACTCCGGTACTTCCGTACGGCACTCAATGAACTCAAGGTGAGTAAACGCCGGGCCTATGTGCATCTCGGCAAGGTCGGCACCCCTGATATTCTCGTCATTATCGCCGACTTTTTCAACCGGGTGGACGGGTTTGAATGGGTCATTGTCTCAGGGATTCATGGGGAGAAACTGGTGGTCATTTTCCGCTGTGACGGCTACCGCAAAAATGCCGGTAAACTCGCCAAGACCACTTTCGGACGCTTCGGACCTGCCGGCGGACATCGGGAGGCAGCACGCGCGGAGACACCCGTCAAGAATCTGCCGCTTCGTGAAAACCAGGAATTCACGACCAATACGCTTATTCGGCTCATCACCCAGCACGTTAAATAGTACCTGCTGGCAGACAGGTCCGCCCTTGTCGGTTTCGCACTGCAATCATGAGATATTCCTTGCACCTTAAGGCAGGTTGGGCATAATATGAGGCTGTAAATCTTCATCATCTTGGCGACCGATGGACAATACCCGTAGCCGTCGGATGAAGTGAACACATTTCCTACACGGTGCCTTATGTATAGACCCTCGACTCTGGCGATGATTCTGGCAGGCGGGCGTGTTGATGAGCTGGGTGTGCTGACGCATTACCGGCCCAAATCTGCGGTGCCTTTTGGTGGTTTTGCACGCGTTATTGATTTTCCTCTCTCCAACCTGCTCCATTCCGGAATCGAGCGGGTCGCCATCCTCAGCCAATACCGCTCCTATTCTCTCATCAATCATATCGGCACCGGTGCCGCCTGGGACATGATCGGCCGTAATCGCGGTATCTCGATCCTGCCGCCGTTTAAAGATTACGACAACTCGCACTGGTACCGCGGCTCTGCGGATGCGGTCTATCAGAACCTTGATTTCATTCAGTATCATGATCCTGCAGTGATCCTCATTCTCTCCGGTGACCACATCTACCAGATGGATTATCGGAAGATGATCCGTTATCACAACGAACAGGACGCAGATCTCACCGCCGCCTTTATCGAGGTGCCGCCGGAGTCGGCCTCCCGTTTCGGAATCGCCGAGATCGATGATGAGGGACCGGTCGGCGGTCGGGTGCTCTCTTACGAGGAGAAACCCGTCTCACCCCGGGGGAACTGGGCTTCGCTCACGGTGTTCTGTTTCCGGCCCGAGGTGCTGTACAGGGAACTGGAAAAAAACCAGCAGACCGACTCGTACGAGTTCGGCCGCGATATCATCCCCATGATGATGAAGGAGCAGTACAAGATCTACGGCTACAAGTTTAACGGGTATTGGGGCTACACCCGAACCGTTGATGAGTACTGGCAGACATCCATGGACCTGCTCGGCCCGGAACCGAAAATCGATCTTGAGGCCTGGGGACTCCGTACGAATCTCCGCCACCGCAACATCGGCGATCGTCAGCCGGTGAAGATCGGCCCCCAGGCTGTCATCGACAACTCCATGGTCTACAACGGCTGCGTTATTGAAGGCACGGTGCGTAACTCGATCATCTTCCCCGGTGTTCATGTGAAGCCCGGCGCTGAGATCACCGATTCCATCATCTTTTTCGATAACGTCATCCATTCGGGGGTGTCGCTGAACCGGGTGGTGAGCGACGTGAACACGGTGTTCAACCGTAACGTCCGCGTGGGTGCACCGAAGTGTGAAAAGCCGAGCCGGATCACGGTCATCGGCTGGAACAACAACGTTCCGGAAGGTCAGCATATCGGTTGCGGCTGCCGGGTTTTTCCGCGGATCGCACCGGAGAGGTGGCCGAAGACAAAACTTGAGGATGGGGAGGAGCTGACATGAGAGAAAGCGGTGATGCCCTTGTTCTTCTCCTTGCCGGCGGCATCGGCAGCAGACTGAATCTACTCGTCGGGCGCCGGGCCAAGCCCGCGGTGCCGTTTGGCGGGATTTACCGGATTATTGACTTCAGCCTCTCCAATGTCATGAACTCCGGCCTGACAAGGGTGGGTGTGCTGACCCAGTATAAACCCCTGTCACTCATGGCGCATATTGCCGACGGTGCGGCCTGGGACTTCACCGGCCGGACCCGTGGTATCAAGATCCTGCCGCCGCGCACCGGTGAAAAGGACTCTGACTGGTACCAGGGCACAGCAGACGCCATCCGGCAGAATATCGATTTTATTCTTGCCAACCCGAGTGAACAGGTGGTTATCCTGTCCGGTGATCACATCTACCGGATGGACTTTGATGCCATGCTCTCCTACCATGAGCACAAACGGGCTGACATCACCATCGGCATGATGGTGGTACCCAGGAAGGACATTCATCAGTTCGGTGCCGGTATCATTGATAATGAGAACCGGATCATCGACTGGGAGGAAAAACCCAAGGTGCCGCGGACCAACCTCGCCTCCATGGGTATTTACGTCTTCGACACCGCCTACCTGCTCCGCACCCTGGCCCGGGACCGGAAAGAGGTGGACTTCGGCATGGATATCATCCCGCGGGCCATCAATGAAGACCGGGTCTATGCCTATCCCTTTTACGGGTACTGGCGTGATGTGGGAACGATCCAGTCCTACTGGGAGACCAATATGGACATTATCCGGGAGAATTCCGGTTTCTCGCCGGAAGAGTGGGAGATCAGACCCAATCCGGAGTATGGTGATCACCCCATGGATCGGGCGCCGGCCCGTTTTCTCTCCGGCAGCAAGGTGAGTTCGTCGCTCATCTCTGCAGGCTGTGTGATCGAGGGCACGGTCACCAACTCTGTGCTTTCACCGGGGGTATGGGTCGGAAAAGATGCTGTGGTCTCCAACTCCGTGGTTTTTGATGACTGCGTTATCGAAAACAACGCGGTTGTTGATCTGGCGATCCTGGACAAGCGGGTTCGGGTTGAAACCGGTGCGGTAATCGGGTATGGCGATAACCTCACGGTGGTGAACGAGACGTATCCGAAACACCTGTATACCGGCATCACCCTGATCGGAAAAGAGGCCCGGATTGCCCGGGATATGCGGATCGGTCGCAACTGCACAGTGAATTTCGGCTATAACGAAGAGACGTTTAACGGCAGCAAGGTGCTTGCCGACGGACAGTCGGTCTGAATAAGGAAGGGATGTTTTTGCCTGTGGACCGGAGGTGCGGTTCATAGAGCATCAACAGATACATGCTCCAGTAGCTCAGTAGGATAGAGCACAGGATTCCTAATCCTGGTGCCGCAGGTTCGAATCCTGCCTGGAGCACCAAAAAATATCAAGGGGTTAATCAGTAGAGTACTGGTTAACCCCTTTTGTTTTTACAATCTGTTTCGTATGCAATTGGAGTTTTTTCCCTCTTACTGTCTTTCCGGACGGTTGCTAAAACAAAGGAAACTTCGTCAGAGCAGGCTGATAGTCAAACGAATAAACCTACGGTGGCATAAGGGCTCACTATCAAATGGCAGCTCATAACTTATCTCTATCTTCTCGCAATTTCCGCAATTGGTCTTCAAGTAGTTTTTCT
>JAAYDD010000315.1 GCA_012729435.1 Desulfobulbus sp. | reverse complement strand
CTTCCACAACCCTTTACGAAAGAGTTGCATCATTTTTACGGGTTGTGTAAGGACACTGCTGACTTCGTGATTAACAGGCATACAGTCAGATAACCAACTGACCTGCTTCGGTATTTTACCCACAACCCAAAAGGAGCCTGCAATGAGATTACGACAATACTGCGCAATTTGTGCCTTCACAGCTTTAGGGGGCTTCACCACCGGTATCTTTGCCGGAGCTGAAACGCTACAGGACGCGGTAGAAAAAATGATCAGCACCAACCCTGACATCCGGGCAGTGGCGCACAACCGTCTGGCACGGGATGAGGAGGTCCGGCAGGCACGCTCCGGTTATTTTCCCACACTCAACGTTGAGGCCGGTGCGGGGAAGGACTGGGTTGAGAAGCCCTATGACCGTGAACTCAGTCCCTGGGAGGCCCGCATCAGTCTTCGTCAAAACCTTTTTGCCGGGCTTTCAACCATGAACGAAGTCGCCCGTCAGAAGGCCCGGGTTGAATCCGAGGCATATATTGTCCGGAGCACTGCCGACAACACCGCGCTAAAAACCGCCAATGTCTACTTAGAGGTTCTCAAAAACCAGGCCATTGTTGAGCTGGCCAAAGAGAACCTGACCATCCACCAGCGTATCTCTGATCAGATTAAACTCAGAAGTGAATCAGGTGTTGATCGGCTGGCTGATATGGATCAGATTCAGAGCCGTTTGAACCTTGCACATGCCAATCTGGTCGTCACTGAACAGAATCTGCTGGATGCACAGGCCAATTACAACGCCGTTGTCGGCAACCTGCCGGAGCAGCTCAGCCGTCCGGAAAGCCCTGAAAGGCTGTTACCTGCAACCCGGGATGAGGCGGAAAACCTTGCTGTCGCCAACCATCCCCAACTTAAATCAGCACTCGCCGACCTGGAAGCGCGCCGCAAACAGGATGAAGTGGCAAAGAGCCCCTTCATGCCGATCATTGACCTTGAAGCCGACCAGATCTGGCAAAAAGACGCGTACACCAGTTCACTCAGTGACGATCAGGAGCGTGAAGACTTTCGTGTTTTCCTCCGTCTCCGCTACAACCTGTTCAACGGCTGGAAAGACGAAGCCAGGAAGACTGAAACCTTGCACCTGATTGATGAGGCGCAGGAAATCAGAAACCACACCCATCGCCAGGTCGTTGAATCAACGCGGCTGTCATGGCAGGCTCATGAAGCGGCCAAGAAAAAAATCGATTACCTCCAGCAGCGTCGTGATTTTGCTGCTAAAACAGCCAGTGCGTATACCAAACAGTGGAATATCGGACAACGCACCCTTCTTGATGTCCTTGATGCCGAGGCTGAACGGATTGACTCTGCCCGGCAGCTCGTTACAGCCGACTATGACGGTCTGTATGCCCAGTATCGGATTCTCAATGCCATCGGCCGTTTGATTCCCGCTCTGAACCTGCAGTGGCCTGACGAAAGTCTGGTGCGTGACGAATCCCCCCGGGAAGAGACACCGACCGCTTCGTCCGATCAATCCTGACCTTCTCTGCAGCTGTACTCTCCGGCTCTCATCCCCGTTCATGCCATCATGAACGGGGCCCCTGATCACTGCCCTGTCCGATCCGGACACCTGATCCTGATCACCCGCCTCTTTGCCGACACAACGGGTGCTGTACCCACACCACCTTGCTGTTCATGAAGCCACCGGTCACACCAAACTGCAAAACGCTGTTCCGCCTCTTTTCCCTCTTCCTCATCATGCTGGCTCCGCCGGTACTGACCGACGAATCTTTTTTCATCCCGGAGCAGACATTACAGCGCATGGAACAACGGTTCGGAAAAGAGGCAAGACCCCGGCTGCTTGCATGGCAACACCTTATCCGTACCACAACAGGCAGTGATCAGACCAAACTTGAACAGGTCAACCGGTTTATTAACGCCAACCCCTTTATCGACGACATACATCACTGGCAACAGGAAGACTACTGGGCAACACCTGTTGAGTTCATCGCCAGTCAGGGAGGAGACTGTGAAGATTTTGCGATTGCCAAATCCTTCACTCTGCTCAAAATGGGTGTTCAGGAAGAACGCCTCGCCCTTACGTACGTCAAGGCAGTCCGGCTCAATCAGGCCCACATGGTCTTAACCTACTATCCCGCCCCGGGAGCCGAACCGCTGATTCTCGACAACCTGATCAACACGATCAGACCTTCCTCCCAGCGCTCTGATCTTCTGCCGGTATACAGTCTGAACGGTTCAGGTCTTTGGCTCGCCAAACAGCGCGGGAGAGGAAAACTCCTGGGTGACAGCAACCGGCTCAAGCGATGGCGAGAGCTCCTGGACCGCATCTCGTCTGAAACACAATAAAAAAAGGATTTTTATGACCCTCTACCGACAACTGCTGCTCTTTGGTCTATCCACCATAATCCTGTTGTGTATCGGATTATGGGCGGGAGAACTGCAACGAACCAGACAGTTTCTGGTCGCGCAACTCGAATCACACGCGCAGGACACTGCCACCTCCCTTGGCCTCTCTTTAAGCACTCTGGCCCACGGGACAGATGCCGCCGTCATGGAGTCCATGATCAACGCCCTGTTTGATCGGGGTTACTATCGCTTGATACAGTTTAAAGACGTTCAAGGTTCGATTCTCATCAATCGCCAGGCGCCTGTGACCATTGAACATGTACCCGCCTGGTTCATCCAGGCTGTACCGTTGGCGATTCCGAGTGCCCAGGCCATGGTTATGCACGGTTGGAAGCAGACAGGTACCGTGACGGTTGAAAGTCATCCCGGGTACGCGTACTACACTTTATGGCAGGCAGTGCAGTCAGCTTCTCTCTGGTTCGCTATCGCTGCTGCAGTGGTTATCGTGGCCGGCGGGTTTAGAATGCGGCGACTTCTCGCCCCGCTGGCGCAGGTTGAAAAACAGGCTCTTGCACTGTGTGACCGTCGCTTTCACATCCAGGAAAGACTTCCCAGAACCAGGGAACTGCGCCGAGTAGTGGTAGCAATGAACCAGATGACAGAACGGGTTCGAGAGATGTTTAAAGAGCAGGCATCCCTGGCTGACACACTCCAGCAACGTGCCTATCAGGACCAGTTAACCGGTTTGGGCAATCGGCGATTTCTCGAGGCACAGGTCAAGGCCAAAGTTGCGGCAAAGGACACGCCGGTTACCGGAACGTTTCTCCTGTTCCAGATTCAGGGGCTGCAAAGCATCAACCAGCAGCTGGGCTACACCATCGGAGATCAGCTGATCAGCGAGCTGGCCTCCGGTTTACAGAAATCCGCTGTCGAGCAGCCTGAAGCCATTATCGGCCGTCTGGGCGGCGGCGACCTGGCCCTTCTCCTGCCCAACACGGATGCAGACACAGCTGCTGATCTTGCCGAAACTCTTCTTAAAGGCCTTGACCTTGTCAAGATTGCCTCCGCACCGGCCACCGTCGCCTGCGGTGGGGTCTCATACAGCAGGCCGACAAGTTTCAACGAACTTCTTCTTCATGCCGACACTGCCCTGAACACAGCCCGGCTGGAGGGGGCCTCCGAATCAGCGGCGATCTTTCCCCTTGATGATGCGACAACAGTTGCTGTCGGCAGGACGGAATGGAAGCATCTCCTGGAAACAGTGCTGGCAAACCGTTCTCTGATCCTCTACAGCCAGCCTACGGTCAGCAGGGAAGACAGAGACACGGTCACCCATCACGAGATGTTAAGCCGTATCCCCGGCAGCAACGGTCGCCACATCTCGGCAGGCACCTTCCTGCCGATGGCGGAACAGCTGGGGCTGATGCCGGCCCTTGACCGGCTTATCCTGGAAAATGTCATTGCCCTGCCGCCGTCCCGGCTTATCCCTCCGCGGGTCGCAATCAACCTGTCTCCGGTCTCTCTGGAAAATGAGGCGTTTACGGACTGGCTTTTTCCGCAGCTGTCCCGATGTGCGGCTTCAGGCCTGCTGCTTAACTTTGAATTTTCGGAATTTCGCGCAATCCGGCACTTTAACCGCATCAGGACCTTTGCAGATCGTATCAGGCCCATGGGTCACGGCATCGGTATTGATCATTTCGGTCAGGGACTCACCCACTACGGTTACCTCAAATCACTCATACCCGACTATGTCAAGATTCACAGAGCAATCACCAACGAAATGCACAGTGATCAGGATGACACATCGTTTTTTGTCAGTACGCTGTGCACTGTTGCCCACAGCCTGGATATCCGGGTGATTATCGAAGGTGTTGAAACCGAACAGCAATGGCGGACAGTCACGGCTCTGCCGATAGACGCGGTTCAGGGCTATTTTATTCGTCGTCCGGAGCCGATACTGTAAAAGAGACGAACTGCTCAGATAATATCGTCAACCATGAGATGCTGACCCGTCATCCTGGCACGCAACTGTTTACGGCCTAGAATTTTCTCCTGTGCCTCGGCGGGCAGCTCCGTGAACAGGATGATCTTTTTTGCAATCAGCAGTTCAATCAGATCTTCGACGACCCGGACCATGCCGGCGTCCGAGGCGATCAGAAGATGTGAGAACGATTCAAAATCGTCAATGCTTTTAAGAAAAGAAAGAACCTCGGCATCGAGCAAGGAAACCGGTTCATTTCCGGATCCGGACTCGCCCCTTCGCAGGGCGACAATGCTCCCTGTCTCATCACGCTCTATGAACAGCATCGGCAACTCCGCTGAATTCCCTGTCACGATTGAAACACTTATGATACAACAATCTTAACATAAAATCTGTTTCGTCGACAACCGACTGTATAAACAAACATGACAGACACCGCTCAATCGATTCCCTCTGAAGAGTGGATCGATTCATCTTATACAGACAGCGGTTATGATCCGCTGACCGACTGCCTCCTCCATCTCGGCAGGCTCTACAACCTGCCGGTTTCAAGGACCGGTCTGCGTGCCGGATTACCCCTGGTACATGACCGGTTGACCGTGGAGCTCTTCCCCCGCGCCGCTGACCGGGCCGGCCTGACAACCCGGCTGCTTAAACGATCACTTTCGCAGATATCCGAACTGGAACTGCCGGCAGTTCTTCTTCTTGAGGGAAAAAGGGCCTGCCTCCTGACCGCCATCAACCACAGTCAGGAACAGGCCACAGTCCTTCTGCCGGAAACCGGATTCGGTGCCACGCAGATATCCCTGTCCGAACTTGCCGCCCTGTTCAGCGGATTCGCCTTCTTTGTCCGCCCCAAATTCCGTCTTGATGAACAACCCGGTCACCGTGCCCAAAGAACCGGAAAAAACTGGTTCTGGGGTGCACTGTTCTCTTCGTGGCGGATATACCGGGACGTACTGCTGGCCTCACTGCTGATCAACCTCTTTGCCCTGACCACTCCTTTTTTCACCATGAATGTGTACGACCGGGTCATTCCCAATCTGGCCTTCGAAACGCTGTGGGTACTTGCCATGGGCATGGGCATTGTCTATCTGTTCAACCTGCTGCTGAAAGGTCTGCGCGGGCACTTTGTTGACGAGGCCGGAAAAAAGGCCAACCTTCGTATTTCCGGTGCTCTTCTGGAAAAGGTTCTGGGACTCAGACTGGAGGTCCGTCCAAAATCTGTGGGCGGTTTTTCTAAGAAACTTCAGCAGTTTGAAGCGATTCGGGATTTCATCACCTCTTTTTCGATAACCGCTCTCATTGATCTTCCCTTCATGATACTCGGACTTGCAGCCATCTGGTACCTTGGCGGCCCGATTGTCTGGGTCCACCTGAGTGCCGTCAGCCTCATGGCCCTCTTTGCCTTCACGGTCCAGGCACCGCTTAAACGGGCGGTGGAACAGTCATTCCAGGCGTCAGCCCAGAAAAATGCCATTTTAGTCGAAGGTCTGGCCGGCATCGAAACAATCAAGATGCTCGGAGCCGAAAGTCAGATTCAACGCGGCTGGGAGGAGGCTGTCAGCTATATTGCCACCTGGAGCAGCCGGTCCCGACTTTTCTCCTCCGCGGTCACTCATTTCAGCGATTTTGTCATGAACCTGACCACAGTCGCAACAATCATCGCCGGTGTCTACCGGATATCCACAGGCCACCTCACTCAGGGCGGCATCATCGCCCTCCTCATCCTTTCCCGCCAGGCCATTGCCCCGATGTTTCAGGTGGTCAACCTTGCCACCAGATACCATCAGGCCAAAACAGCCCTCAGCGAACTGAATGCCATCATGGCCCTCCCCGTCGAACGTCCCATTGACCGAAACTTCCTCCTTCGCGGGACCTGTCGCGGAAAAATAGCCTTTGAACAGGTGAGCTTTCAGTATCCTGAGCAAAGCGGTCTCGCCCTGAACAACATATCACTTGCCATCGAACCAGGTGAACGGGTGGCAATCATCGGTCCCATCGGTTCCGGAAAGACCACACTTGGAAAACTGCTGCTCGGTCTGTACGTACCCACCAGCGGTCTCGTCTCCATTGATGACACTGACATCCGCCAGATCGATCCGGCGGAACTCCGTCGATTCATCGGGTACGTGCCGCAGGACATCACCCTTTTTCGCGGCACGATCCGCGATAATATACGCCTTGGTTCACCGGAAATAGAAGATGCGGTGCTGCTCAAAGCCGCGGAGCTTTCCGGAGTGACGGATTTTGTCGGCAGACATGCCATGGGCTTTGATCTGGAAATCGGGGAGCAGGGACGCGGTCTTTCAGGAGGCCAACGCCAAAGCATTGCCATTGCCAGAGCATTACTGCACGATCCACCCATCCTCATCCTCGACGAACCGAGCAGCTCCATGGATAACCGTACGGAAACCCGGCTCAAACAACATCTTCTAAAACTCCTTCCCGGGAAGACGCTCATTCTCATCACCCACCGGGGCTCACTCCTTGATCTGGTTGACCGTATCATTCTCATCGACAATGCCATGATAGTGGCGGACGGACCGAGAGATCAGGTGTTAACTGCCATCCGAAGCGGACAGATACAGCTTTAGACAGATACCATGAACGAACCTTCACCTCCGACCAATGAACAGTCTCTGCCTGCTCAAGGACTTTTTCGAAGACTGCCGTCACCGGATCTTGATCTCATCACTGATATCCGAACCACGCTGCTGCTTCAGGATCCCCGTGGCGGCCGTCTGATCGTCTGGCTGATCGGTCTTTTTGTCCTCTGTTTTCTGATCTGGGCAGCATGGGCCGAGATAGATGAAGTGACCCGCGGTGACGGCAAGGTTATCCCCTCCCGGCAGATACAGGTGGTTCAAAACCTTGAAGGCGGCATTCTTGCCAAACTGTTGGTTCATGTCGGTGACGTGGTCGACAAAGACCAGCTCTTGCTTGAAATCGACAAAACCAGATTCTCGGCGCCGTACCAGGAGAGCCGGGCCAGCTACCTGGCTCTGAAGGCGCAGATCGCCCGTCTTGAGGCTGAAACCCATGACAAGCCGTTTAACGTCCCGGAAGAGGTCAGCAAAGAAAAACCAGAGATCGGCACGCGGGAACAAAAGCTCTACGCTTCCAGAAAAGACCAACTGGCAGCTAAACTGCAAATGCTTCAGGAACAGCACACCCAGCGGAAGCAGGAACTGGCAGAGTTACGTTCAAAACTCGATGAGTTGCGCCGGACGTCCGGACTGTTGCAGCGGGAACTGGCCATGACAAAACCACTGGTGTCCCAGGGGGCTGTGTCTGAGGTTGAAGTTCTGCGCTTACAGCGTCAGTACAGCGAGATGAACGGTGCCATCGAGACCACCAGAATTGCCATTCCAAAGGTTGAATCGAAAATTGCGGAGGCGAAAAAAGCCATGGAAAGCGAACAGCTTTCCTTTCACAACTCTGCACGGAGCGAGCTGAATGAGGCCTATGCCAAGCTCGAAGGGGTAAGCGCGAATGCTGAAGCACTGATGGACCGTCTTCAGCGGACAGCGGTTCGATCCCCGGTACGGGGATCCATCAACCAGATCAAGGTCAATACCATCGGCGGCACCATCCAGCCTGGAATGGATCTGATCGAGATCGTCCCCCTTGAGGATACGCTCCTCATCGAAGCACGGATCAAACCGGCTGATATCGCCTTTCTTCATCCCAACCAGCCGGCGGTCGTTAAGTTCACTGCGTACGATTTTACCACCTACGGCGGCCTGGAAGCAGATCTTGAGCACATCAGTGCCGATTCCATCACTGACAAGGAGGGAAACGATTTTTATCTGATCCGTCTCCGCACCAAGCAAAACTTCCTTGGCAGTAAAGACAAGCCACTCCCCATTATCCCGGGCATGGTCGCATCGGTCGACATACTCACCGGTAAAAAAACCATTCTTTCGTATCTGCTGAAACCTGTTTTACGGGCTAAAGCAACGGCACTTCGGGAGCGATAAGATGAACCTGATTCTTTGTTGCAGCAGCGCCGCCCTTCGTGAACGCTGGTCCACTGCTCTTGACCCAATGTTCTCCACCCATCAGGCCGCCTCACTGGATGATCTGCGCATCTTTGTCAGGCAACAGCTCAGCTTCGATCTCCTGCTCATTCACCGTCCCTTAATTGACTTTTCGGCGGTATCCTATATCAAAAGCCGCCAGCCGGCCTGCAAACTGGTCATCCTGTCTGACCGGCCAAACGAAACAGAAGGACTCGCCTTTCTCCGGCTCGGGGTCATCGGATACGCCAACAGCTACACCAACGCCCGACGACTGCAGGAGGGGATACGCACCATTGTCAACGGCTCTGTGTGGATCAGCCAGAACCTCATGTACGCCTTGATAGCGCAAACAGCTCCATCCATTGACCCGACCACAGAGCCGGAGGATGCCCGCCTCCGTCCATTCGACAAGCTGTCTGACAGGGAATTACAGATAGCTGATTTAGTGGCCCAGGGGCTCAGCAACAGTGAGATCGCTATTCAGCTCGATATTACTGAGCGTACTGTCAAGGCACACCTCGGTGCGGTTTACGCTAAGACCTCCACCAAAGGCCGTCTGGCCCTGGCACTGCTGATGCGTCAGGCGGCACCCCATACAAGCTACGCATAGACGTCAGACCCAGCAAACCCGCGTTCAACTCTGTTAAAAAAGAAAACGCAGCAGACACCCTCAGATGCCTGCTGCGTTCGGAAACAACAGAGACTGTACGGATTATGCGGTATGGTCCAGATCTATCTGACCCAGCAAAGAGTTAAGCTCGTTACCGGTATCAAGTGAGCTGAAATCAATGGTATCAAAGGTGACGCTGCCAATCACATTCGCATGGTCAGCGTCATCGTAGAGCAGCAGCTGGGCCTTGCCGCCATTGTCAGCAATACCAAGCCGGGAATAATCACCTTCGGCACTGTTGATCACACTGCTGATATCCACCAGATCACCTTCAGCCCGGTTGTAATCCATAATGGTATCATGGCCATCGCCGACAATAAACCTATCGGCTCCGCCGCCGCCGATGAGGATGTCATCTCCATCGCCGCCGACGAGCGTATTGTCGGCATCGGTACCGATGATAAAGGTTTTGGTGTCGGTCAGGCCCCCATCTGCACTGTCTTGTACAGTTACGATGACGGAAATATCAGGAGCCGATCCTGTTGTGCCCGGAACCGTCATTTCCAGGCCTTCGACTGTAACCGCATTTGTGACCGGATCAATGACAACTGTATAACTGCCATCGCTCTCCAGCGGAAGTGTCCAGGTTCCATCAGCATTGAGTGTTCCTGCAGAAAGAACCGCCCCTTCAGGAACCGCCAGTGCCACACTGACAATCGTTTCTGAAAAATCGGTGTCCGTTGGCTCCACCACCAGGTTGATCGGATAGAGCGTATCAGTGGGAAAACTGATATCATGAATCAGATAGTCATTGTCTTCTCCATCAATCGGTGCGGTAAAGACAATGGAATGGATAAGAGTTCCCCCTGTCCCCTGCAGTGTGATCGGCGGATCTATAACATCAGTGATCCCCTGGATAATGCCGCCGCCAATCTGATTACCATCAATATCATAGAGCATATACTCCGCCCGCTCAACTGAAGCAAGCCAGGCAAAACGAACCGTTGCCTCAGTGACCGGTGTGTCAAAAGTAACTTCGATTCTTTCGGAAGAATACCCATCCTGGCCGAGTTCTATCGGATCGCCGGAAGCATAACCCGGAACACCAAAACCTGTTGGTGCATCCTCCACGCCGTCTGCGGTGGCAATAGAGACCTCATTGCCATCAAGATCGAAGGCTTTCACTGTGAACCCTTGATCCGTACTGGTCACGTTTGCAGAGTTGATGACAGTATTCACCGTTACAGGATCCTGAGGAGTAATGGTCACCCTCGGAATATCCGCCACCGGCGTTACGGTAATATTGAGTGCTGATGTGTCACTGCCGATACCATCAGTGACCGTATAGGTGACCGAGGGGACCTGGCCGCTGTAATCAGGATGGGGTGTAAACCGGTAGTCGCCGTTTTCATGAATCACCAGTTGCCCCACACCACTGATCTCTACAGTCTGACCAGCCTGGTAAACAGTAGAATCACCGGCAACTGTAAACTCGGCAACAGTAACCGGTCCGGTGCTGTTCGTCGCATTATCCAGAACATTACCGGTCAGCGGCGTATCTTCCTGGGTTGTGACCTGCTCGTCACCGTCAATGATATCATCATCGATGATCGTCGCGGTCGCAGAGTCACTGTACGGTGTTCCGTTGCTCGTCACAACCGCGTTCAGCGTAAACGTCTCATCAGGCTCATCAATCGTGTCATTGACCGTGTCCGTACGAACAAGAACAACACTCTCACCAGCAGGCACGGAAACAGGACCCGTGTACTCGCTCCACGTCGTACCACCGTCAAGGCTGT
>JAAYDD010000314.1 GCA_012729435.1 Desulfobulbus sp. | reverse complement strand
GTCGGTACCGGTCCAGCAGGCATTCAAGCGGCTATACACGCCTCCCGACGAAAGATCCGGGTTTTACTTTTAGGTCGTATTGAAAATTCCGCTCTCTATAATGGGCACATCGAAAACTATGCTTTTGTACCCCAGACCACGTTGGGTGCTGATTTGCTCAAGCTCGGATTAGATCAGGCAAAACGCTTCGGAACTGAACATGCACCCGCCGATGTCCTGAAAATAATCCAGGATGACGATATCTTTCACTTAGAACTTGAAAGTGGGGCAACGGTTTCCACCTATTCTCTCATCCTGTGCATGGGGGTTTCAAAACAAAAGCTGAACGTCCCGGGTGAAAAGGAACTTTTAGGTCGGGGGGTCTCCTATTGTGTGGACTGTGACGCAAATTTCTATAGAGGCGCTGTGGTTGCTGTGACCGGAAATCGAAGTGCCGCAGTGGATGGAGCCCTGACTCTTCTCGACTACGCGTCAAAAGTGTATCTGGTGGCCGAAACACTCGATGTTTCTGAAGAATTGCTGGCCCGGTTACAGAAAAGCGATGTGGAGCGTGTCAGCAGTTCAATTCAACAGATAAACGGTGAACGTATGGTGACCTCCCTGATGCTGGCAAACGGAGAGTCACTGGAAACCGAGGGAATTTTTATTGAATTAGGTTCGAAAGGTGCTATGCAGCTGGCCACCCAGATAGGGGTGCTCCTTGATCAGGAAGCAAAGTATATTGCAGTGAATCAAAAACAGGAGACAAATATTCCCGGTATTTATGCTGCCGGTGACATTGTCGGTCCGCCTTTGCAGATGGCAAAAGCAGTTGGTGAAGGATGTGTTGCCGGTATGGAAGCGGCCACATATGCCCGAAAAAAGAAGAAAGAAAAATAAGCCTGAGTTCTAATAAAAACCCGCAATGACGGAGTTTCACAACTGTATTCCGGCAGGAGAAATGCTAGGCTTCACCAGATACACTGCTCCGCTGCTGATTTCGGTTGTGCAACTCCTGCATTGAACGCAAATAACGAAAAATCTCCCGGTTGTATCGCGGATTTCTTGTGCGCACAAAAAGATAGGCAAGGCGGGAGAGGGTCAGCGGATCGATAACAGGTATTGTGTGCTGCAGTTGCGCGATGGTGGCACTCGACCAGTTCTCTGTCCAATCTCCGCCACCTGACCTGCACAGTTTCTCCTGTTCAAGAGCCTCGCTAATGAGTGCCTGACGGTAGAAATCTATCGTTTTGACCAGTTGACGCTCTTTCAATTTATGGCCGCGCCGGCTGCTGACCAGTTCGTACAGACTCTCCAGCGGATACTCTCGAATAAGTCGGGTCAGATACTTAATCTCCCTCTTCTTCACCTTGTCAGGGAGATGAGCAGCTGACAGAAGACTCTCCCTGATCTCCTCGGGAAGAGAAGTCTTTCTGAGTTCATGAGCCGGAAGAGTTATCAGTTCTTCAACAAGTCGCTCAATCTCTTTTATCCTCCGCTTTTGTTCAGAGCGGCTTATCTGCATAGAGTTTCCAATATTCTGAAATGAGCAGGTATCCGTTTATGCATGTTGCCGTATGGCCACCACCCTGTCCCAGATATGATCCGCTGTGGCTTCCTTGGAAAGAAGAGGCAAAGTGGTGCTACTCTGTTTATCAATGAGGATAACCTGATTGGTTTCAACATCAAAACCGGTCGTTGAACCGAGAATATCGTTGATGACGATGAGATCGAGGTTCTTTTCTCTGAGTTTGCGACGCCCCTCTTCAACATGCCGGCGGCTCTCCGCTGCAAATCCGACAAGCGTCAGACCGGGATGACGATTTTGTCCCAACTCTTTTAAGATGTCGACATTTTTGACGAGTTCGAGCCGTAACCCCTCTTCACTCTTTTTGATTTTGTGCTCTTCACATACTTGAGGCTTAAAATCAGCAACAGCCGCTGCTTTAATAATCACGTCCATCTCCGGAGCCCGATCAAAAACAGCCCTGGCCATTTCTGCTGCTGTGGTTACCCGGATGACCTCTACACCTGGCGGATCGGTCAAGTGCACCGGTCCGGCAACCAGAGTAACACCAGCTCCTCTGCGTCGGGCTGTACTGGCCAGAGCAAATCCCATTTTTCCGCTTGAGCGATTACTGAGAAACCTGACAGGATCCAGAGGCTCTCTTGTCGGGCCGGCGGTGATCAGAACCCTGTAGCCGCGCAGATCATCCGGCTGAAAAAGACTTAACAGCTTCTCTCTGGCCGCCTCCCAGTCAGCCAACCGGCCATCGCCGACCTCGCCACATGCCAATTCACCTGTGCCCGGTTGAACGATATGATAACCATACTCTTCCAGACAGCGAATATTGCGCTGCGTTGCCGGATGTAAAAGCATATTGGAGTTCATGGCCGGACAGATGACAACAGGGATACGTGCAGCCAGGACAACCGCTAGAAGAAGACTGTCGGCAGCCCCCTGGGCCAATGCGGCGATGGTTTGCGCGGTGGCCGGAGCAACCAGAAGCACATCAGCCTCTCTTGAGAGATTGAGATGTGCCATGATCGCCTCAGGGGAGTCACCAAACATATCCCGGTGAACCGGATTGCCGCTCAATGCGGCAAAAGTAAGAGCGGAAACAAACCGTTCAGCCGCTTCGGTCAGAACAACTGTCACCACCGCCTCTTCTTTAACAAGAGATCGTGTCCATTCAGCTGCCTTAAAGGCAGCTATGGAGCCGGTGACACCGAGTACAATTCGTTTTCCCTGCAGACCGGACATCGTGTTCAATCTGACTACAGGCTGGAATCACCAAAGCTGTTCGACCGTCCACCGGACGTCTTGTCAATGGCTACATAGAGTTTGAGTTCTGTTTTTCCAAGGATCCCTTCGGCAATGGTCACCATGCATGTCTTGTTCGGTTTGACAAAGGCCAGCATAATACTTTTGGAAGCCGACTCTCCCACAAGGCGCCACTTGTTATCCTGCATGGACGCGACCATGTAGTCTTTCAATGACATGAGCTCTGCACGTCCCTTATACGTGAAGATGCCGCCGCGAAACGATTCGGTTTTGATCACCATTGAATTTTTCCGATCCCATATCAGCTCGGTTGGAAGGGTAATATCCTTGATATCATCCGCAAAATTACTGAGCTGGGGCAGCCCTGAAGCATCGGTTCCTCCCACCGCTGCCTGCCGGGAAGCACAGCCGTTTACAAACAGCAGAGCCGCAAGACTAAAAAAAACAAACCATTTCATTCCTTTTGTGCGTTGCATAGAACCCATCCTCCTGTCGAAAAATTCTGCATCAAGAACTTCAATTCACTCAGAAACGGAGAAAATCGTATTTCAGATACCCAGACAACTTCATTTTCTGTTTGCCGGACAGCCGATCAACGAGTACACAGTGCAGCGTTCATTCCCGCTTATTCTTTCAGCCGCTGTGAGCAGATTCAGACCGTGACCTGCCAGCCTAAGCCGTCGTGGATACTGAAGAACCAAGTCGATATGTTGTAAAAAATAAAGATTTCAATGTCAACAAACATTCACTATGGTATCTGTGTGACCATGTCCGCACACCGCCGATGCCGGTTTTTACCAGGCAAATCTGACCTACGTCCACTTACCCATGAAGCACTTCAAGAAAACAGCATCTCATTTTTCAAAGACTGCAGCCAGTGAGCCCCTTATTGACACGCACTGCCATCTCGACATGATCGCCGCCCATGCTGATATAAACATCGTACTGTCAGAGGCGGCCATGCAGGGAGTTACTCGGGTTGTCACCATCGGCATTGATGTGGAGAGTTCCCGGCAGGCCATAACACTTGCCCATCGGCACGAGAACGTTTATGCCACTGTCGGTGTCCATCCACACAATGCAGAGCAGGTCAACCCAAAAATATTCCATCTACTCGCTCAGCTGGCCGATGATCCTAAAGTAGTCGGCTTTGGAGAAATCGGTCTTGACTATGCAAAAAATTATGCGCCGCAGACAGTACAACGACGGGCATTTACAGATCAACTGCACCTCGCCAAGGAGCTGAACCTGCCGATTATCGTTCATGACCGGGAAGCCCATGCCGATATACACCGCCTTCTCAAGGAGGCAGGACCTTTTCCGAGGGGAGGTATAATACACTGCTTTTCCGGCGATCGTGCCTTTGCCGAGCAAATGGTCGCCATGGGATTCGCTCTTTCAATTCCCGGCGTCGCCACTTTCGCCAATGCCCGTTCTTTACATGAGGTCATACGGTATATTGATCTTGAACACCTCCTTTTAGAAACAGACAGCCCTTTTCTTGCACCGGTGCCTTTCCGGGGAAAACGGAATGAGCCGAAGTTTCTGGTGTACACAGCGCAAAAAATTGCAGAAATAAAAGGGATTTCATTTTCGGCGGTTGCCAAGACAACCACTGCAAACGCAATCCGTCTTTTCCAACTGCCTCAAGTGAACCATGATTCATAAAAACTTGCGCCTCATACAGGCTGAAATTGCCAGAGCGGCTGAAAAAACGGGAAGAGCACCGGAAGAGATCTCACTTGTTGCTGTGACCAAAACAGTGCCGGTTGCAACCATTCAGGAAGCCAT
>JAAYDD010000313.1 GCA_012729435.1 Desulfobulbus sp. | reverse complement strand
TGATCGCATGGGCCGCATCCTGCAGGCCGACGGAGGTACACTTTTTCTTGATGAAATTGGAGACATCCCGCCAATGATGCAACTGCGACTCCTGCGCTTTCTGCAGGAGAGCACCTTTTACCCGGTCGGTCAGGATATGCCGCTCAGGGTTGATGTACGAGTGATTGCTGCCACCAATGTTAACCTGAAAGAAAAAGTGCAGGCCGGAGCATTCCGGGAAGATCTCTATTTTCGACTCCGTGTCATAGATGTCATTCTTCCGCCCTTACGGGATAGGGGTGAAGATATCCTTCTGCTTACCCATCATTTCATTGATGAAATAGCACCCAAGATCGGTAAAAGTATCAGTGGTATCTCTGATCAGGCTGCACAGCTGCTGATGAACTATCACTGGCCGGGTAATGTACGGGAACTCAAACACGTCATTGAACGAGCCTGTGTACTCTGCCCGGGACCTACAATCGCTACAGATCATCTCTCAAAAGAAATCATTCACCCCGCCCTGCCACCGGCATCAACTTTCATTGACGATACCGCTGAGACCTCACATCTCCACATCGTCCAACCAGCAGCGCCAACGGAGCTCACTCCGGCTGAACGCATCCTTCAGGCCCTGCAGAAAAGCGGCGGGAATAAGGCTAAGGCAGCACGTCTGCTCGGCATCGACCGCACCACACTCTATCGCAGGATTCGAGCATTACAGATCGATCTCTCACAAATAGACGGCTAGAATCCGCCACACTCCTGTGGCCACACAACCGTGGCGGCACCACAGTTATGTGGCGACTGCACGTTTTCTCCCTGCACACATACCTCTACAGGAAACAAGAGCCTATCTTCCTGATTCCATGAAACTAATCAACAAACACTATAAAACCTTCGCCGACCGGAAGCTGACACTTTCATTCCTCTCTTTTTTACTGATATTTTTTTATTCTTTAATTTCAATATATTACCTAAACAATAACAAGTCATTAAAAAGCATGTCGCAGTGTGGCATTGCCCATGCAATTGACTGCAATCAAGTGGATAAGTCCGTCATCAACGTCCAGTACAATTTTTATGAAAGGCCACGACCTCTCTCAAAAGGCTCTGCTCAACTCGTTTCAGCAGCTCTATACTACTGAAGAGCAATGCATAGCCTTGCTCTTTTCTTTACGGTGGCCCGAAGGTTTTATCTGTCCGCTTTGCAGAAATCATCATGCAGATGTCCCGCCTCAACGGAATCTCATCTGTCCTCATTGTAACAATCGAACGTCACTGACAAGCGGCACTCTGCTGCACGGGACAAAAAAAGCCATAAAAACCTGGTTCCTTGCCGCCTGGTGGTTCTGTCTATCCCCGTTCGGCGTCAGTGCCAAAGAGCTCCAGCGCCTTCTTGCGTTATCCTGTTATGAAACAGCCTGGACCTGGTTGCAGAAACTGCGTCTTGCTATGGCTGAAGCCGATAAAACGCGTTGTCAAGGGACAGTGGACCTCAGTTATGACACCATTACGCCCGCACCGGAACGAAAAAAACATGCATGTATTCTGACCGCAATGGAAAGAGTATCTGCTCACGGTACCGTTGGACGGATTCGCATGCGCCGCATCCCTGTGCTCAACAGAGAGACACTGATGAGTTTTCTTCAGGAAACCGTACACGAAACCTCTGCTCTTATAACAGCTGAACACCGGATCGTGTCATTGGTCCAGCCTGGAAGTTCCTATACGATTCTCCATTCCGAGGACAAAACTCCGATCTGCATTCACGATCTTCATAAAATCCTGAAACACAGTCTGCATAAGGTGCACAGGGGCGGCGTTACCACCAAGCATCTGCAGCAATATCTTGATGAATTCTGCTTTCGTCACAACGCCGCGCTCCTGCCGGATCGCAATGCAGTGTTCACTGCACTGCTTGCCGGTCTTCTTAAAAGACCACTCCAGAAATCCCCGCGTTCTCACTCACCTGTTCCTCACGAAACCACGGAGCTGCTGTCATGAACAACCCGGTTCAATTTGGTTTGCTCCTTCTGACCCTGACAATAATCGCGATAGTCGGCTATAATGTCTATCTGCTCGAAACTACTCCTCCGGAAAGAAACTACGTCGAATTTCTCAACGACCTTGAACAGGGGAACATCAAAAAAGTTCATTTCAAAGGACAGACGCTGACGGGAGAAGACCGCTTCGGGCGAAGCTTCGGGACATTTGCCCCTGACGTTGGCGCCCTGCTTCCCCAGCTTCTTCAGCACGATATACACATTACCGGAGAGAATGACCGGGAATCCGGTACATCTGGTCTATTCAAAATACTGTTACCGGCCATGCTTATCCTTGCAGGCTGGATGATCTTCAACAAAAAACTGGCCGCTGAAAAACTGGGAAACCGTCGCAGCTCCCGTTTTACACCGATCAAAGGTGAACGGGTTACCTTTGCAGATGTCGCCGGTATTACCGAGGCAAAAGAAGAACTCCAGGAAATTGTCGAGTTTCTGAAAAATCCTGACAAATACAGCCGCCTTGGCGGTCGGATTCCCAAGGGTGCTCTTCTTCAGGGCCCCCCGGGCACCGGCAAAACACTTCTTGCAAAGGCCATCGCCGGCGAAGCTTCAGTTGCCTTTTTTTCAATAGGCGGCTCCGATTTTGTTGAAATGTTCGCCGGTGTCGGAGCTTCGAGAGTGCGGGAACTGTTTGCTGAGGCAAAGAAGAACACCCCCTGTCTGATCTTTATCGATGAGATCGATGCGATTGGCGGTCGGCGCTCTGGAGGCGAGGCCTCAGGTTCCAGTGACGAACGAAACCAGACTCTTAATGCGCTTCTGGTC
>JAAYDD010000312.1 GCA_012729435.1 Desulfobulbus sp. | reverse complement strand
GTACCCGGCAAACAGGTACCGGCCGTTGATCGAACTGTTGGCCGTGGCAAGCAGCTCGTCGCGAAGATTAGCCAGACTGTCGGCAAGAACTGTGCGATCTTCATCGTTGAGCGCACCGTTGAGCGCGTTGGCGACGATTTCCTTGGCCTGTTGCATGATGTTTTCCACATGACCGAGATGTCCGTCCGTTGCGTCCATGGTGTCAAGGGCTCTGTCCATGGTTTCAGTGTAGCGGTCAATATTTGCCAGCTGCTGTCGCATGTTGAAGACCGGACCCACGGCTGACGGATTATCCGACGGCCGGTTCAGTTTCTTGTTTGTCGTGCCCATGAGGCGCATGGCTTCAAGCTGCTGGTTGATATCGCCAAGACGCGAGCCGAGCATGCGGTAGGTGGTTGCTTGAGTGGCTTTCATGACTTATCTCTTGAGCTCCAGAAGGGCGTTGATCATCTCATCGACCGTGGCCAGGAATTTGGCAGAGGATTCAAAACCCCGTTGAAACTGAATGAGGTCGATCATCTCTTCTTCCAGTGATACCCCGGAGTAACCGTCTCTGAGGTTTTCCAGCTGCACCGTGGCATCTTTGGCCCCGCTGAGCGCCAGCCTGTTACGGGCCGCTTCAATGCCGACAGTGGCAACAATTTTACTGTAAAAGCTGTCAAAGGTGTCTTTGGTTCCGGCAACCGTATGGCCTGTTTCCAGACGGGCTATCCGCAGGGCTGTCTCATTGTCACCGGGAGCGGCGGCCGGATTGCCTGCTGCCGCCACCTGAGAAACCTCGGTGAGCACGACCCGCACGTTGCGACTGGGCACATCGTTTGGCCCGAGGGAGGCCATGTCCAGAAAAAAGTTGCGGTCTGTCACACCGTCAGAACCGTAGCCGGTTCGATGTTCCGCATTGATCGCCTCAGTGAAGTCGCGGGCCAGGGTGTTGAGATCGTTGCGCAGACTGCTCATGAACTCGTCACGGATCACAAACATGCCCTTCATCCTGCCGCCCAGGTTTTCGGAAAAGACCTCAAGGGTTGATCCGGCAACCTCCAGCTGGAGATGGACATCAGTCCCGTTGGATACGGTGGTGATGGTTGCCGCCATATTTCCCTGCACAAGGGGCATGCCACCCGGCAGGAGCACATTGACCATGCCTCTGTTGTCCGTATAGCTCTGCACTCCAAGGGCTTCTGACAGGTCTTTAAGCAGGATGTCGCGCTGATCACGGGCCGCATTGGCCGACTGCCCGGAAACCTCGACCGTACTGATCCGTTCGTTGAGTCTTGCCAGTTCGGCGATCTTTTCGTTGAGTCCCTCGATTTCAGAACTGATCTCCGCGTTCATGTTCTTGCGGATCGTGTCGAGCTCATCGGTGATGCTGCGAAAAGATTCTCCAACAAACTGTCCGCGCTGAATCACGATTTCTCGTCCTACCCCGTCAGCCGGATCGGTGGTCAGATCACGCCAGGCATCAAAGAACTCGTTGATCTGGCCGGCAAGGTTCTCCTTGCCGATACTGAATACCCGCTCCAGTTCGGCCAGGGAGTTTGATCTGCCGGCCTCCTCACCGTACTCGATATACTTGCTCTGCAGTTGCTGATTAACAAAGAGGTCGTAGTCCCGGCTTACGGAGGTGACTGTCACACCCTGACCAATGAAGAACTTTCCGAAGTTGAGAGCAGGCACATCCGAGAGATCGGCCTGTTGCCGGGAGTACCCCGCCGTATTGACGTTGGCGATGTTCGTGCCGACAACCTCGATCGACTTCTGGTTCGTCAGCAGACTCGTTTTACCGGTGTTGAGGGCGTTGAGCAGGCTGGTCATGTATCGGTTCCTGTTCGTGACAGTAGAGGTTGGCTCATGAAGGAGCAAAGCCTCCACCCATTGTGGCTAAAATGTGCGGATGGCTCTTTCCTGTTTTTACTACTATCGACAGGTTTGCAGCAGAACTTAAGCCTCTTTGGCCGATTCATCTCTGCAGGGGAACGGGGAGATGGCAAAAGTCTCTGTTCTCCAGCCGCAAGAAGCCGGAGAACAGAGAAAAAGGGTGTGTGCGTTAAATGCGGCCGGAGAGAAGGCGACCGTTGATGATGCTGTTTTGTGAACGTGCGTACTGGCTGTAGGTGACCGGCACGGTTTTCCGGCCGAAAAATTCCATGGTTTCCTGGATCCAGTTCAGAGTCGCCCGGAAAAGATAGGCGTTGTGGCGGTTTTCCTCCCGGATCTCATGAGCGAACCGGCGATCATCGGGGTGGAGGTCAGTGACCCCGCTTAAGGCGTGAATGAGGCCTTCCTTGCGCTTGACATCCGCGAGCATGGCATCGATGTCAAGGGCTTTGGCATGCTCACGTTCCTGGCGGATGGTCTCGCGTAACTGGATCAACAGCGAGCGGACTGTTTCTCTTTCCATACGATCAGCCGTCCACCAGAAACCGTAACAGACTGGAAGCAACCTTGTTTAAGTCAGGGTCGTACTGCCCGCTAGCCACCTGACCTTTCAGCGCCTGCACACGGGCGGCACGTTCCGCCTCTTCAGCTCGGGCCGGTCCGGAAATACGGCCGGCACCATGGAGAGAAGAGGCAAAGGAGGTTCCTTCTTTTCCACTGCTTTTGGCAGTTTTCTGCGCATTACCGGCTGAACCTGTCTTATTGAGACCACCGATCTGTCCCACGCCTCGTACTCCAAAAAATTCCACAGTCATCGCGCTCACCTCTGGATAGAATCAACCGCTGCTCCGGCTTGGGCAACCCACGTATCCAACTTCTGCATAACCGCATCGTAGGTGTCATAGGAGATATCGGGTAACCAGCCGCCAAATGCTTTTTTTGCCTCGGCAAACCCCTGTTCAATTCCCTTTTTAACGGCATCGATACGTGAGGGGTCACCACCTGTCAGGCCAATGGCAAACCGAAAGATCCGCTCCGAAGTCTGTTCAACACCAAAGTATCCGTCTTTGCTCACCAGCTCCCGAGCTTCTTCAACGGAGAGGGACTCGAGACTGATCTCGCCGGTACCGGTGGCAATTGTGGTGTTGACACCTTGTTCCCGCAACAGGTTGGCAACAAGTTCCCTCAGCATGCTCAGCTGGGCGTTGCTGTTGTTGGAAAACTGCAGACTTCTGGAATAGGTGAGAGGTGCGGAGAGTTCTTGATGCAGGTTGATGTTGTCAGCTGTCTGGCGCCGGCTATCAGCCGGACCCGGTTTGGAGTCTGCCGGGAGACCTGCGCCGGCTCGCTGCGTAACAGCCGGGCTGCTGTATTGCGGGTTGGGGTTGATGTTCATCATGATTTTTCCTGCCTCCGTGCAGAGTCTTCGGGCCGTCCTGGCTCGTTGGACAGGAAGTTTTTCTTCCTGTTGACACTGTATCGGCTCGTGCTGGAAAAATCTTTAGGGGTGTTGATGTATTTTTTTAAGGAAGAAGAGCTGATTATTTTTCCGGAGGCAGATTTTTTTCCATCTGGCGGTACATCTGCCCGGCAAGACCGATGCTCTGTGTCCTGGCCATTGTGGCGGCAAGTTCCTGATGGATCATCTCTTCAAACATTGCAGTGGTGCTGTTCCGGCTGAACAGGCTGTTTCCCGGTACGGTCTTGCGCATGGCCTTGAAGAGCGACTGGATAAAGATCGCCTCAAAATCCTGACAGGATTTTTTTAAGGTCTCGCGGTCTGCATTCGCCGCCGGCCGGTTGACAGTGTTTGGGGTGGCTGCTGGAAGAAGATCCGTATCAAAAGGTATGTTCATAGTTCTGCTGTAGGTCTGATGCTAGAGAATAATAAGTTCACCCTGCAGGGCGCCGGCGGCTTTGATGGCCTGAAAGATGGCAATGAGATCCCGCGGAGTGGCTCCGATGGCATTGAGTGCCCGGGCCACTTCACCCAGGTTGATTCCTTTGGGCAGGACCACGAGATTACCGGCCTCTTCAACAACCGCAAGGTCGGTCCTGGGAGTGACAGTGGTCTGTCCTTCAGCCAGGGGATTGGGCTGATTGACCTCAGCTGATTCAGAGACCACCAGACTGAGGTTGCCGTGGGATACGGCAACAGTGGCAATGCGAACCTCCTGGCCCATGACAATGGTGCCGGTACGTTCATTGACCACAATCTTTGCCGGACCGTCGGGTGCGACCTCGATCTTCTCCACATCGGAAATGAAACGCACGTTGTCACCTGGGTAATGGGCAGGTCTCGTGACCCGGACGGTTCGTGAATCAATGGCCCTGGCTGTCTGACTGCCGAACCTGGCGTTAATGGCCTCGGCAATACGCGCCGAGGTGGTGAAATCGGTCTCGCGCAGCTGGTAGAGGATATCACCGGAAGCCGGGAGCGCGTAGTCAACTGCCCGTTCAACGATGGCACCGCCGGTGATCCGGCTTGAGGTGGCAAAGTTCTTCTGGGCCTTGGCCGCCTTGCCGCCGAAGGCAATGCCGCCGACGGCCAGCGGCCCCTGTGCAACCGCATAGGTGTTGCCGTCCGGTCCTTTCAGCGGGGTCATCAGGAGACTGCCGCCGGACAGGCTTGAGGCATCACCGATGGAGGAAACCTGAATGTCAATGAGTGATCCCGGCCGGGCAAAGGGCGGCAGTTGAGCCGTGACCATGACCGCGGCCACGTTTTTGGTCTTCATCTGCTGAAACATGCCGTCGGGAAGTGCCATTCCCATCCGTTTGATCATGTTGATGACGGCCTGTTTTGTAAACACCGACTTCTTGATGTCATCACCGGTGCCGTTCAGGCCGATGACGAGACCGTATCCGATGAGCTGATTTTCACGCACACCTTCAATATCGGCAAGATCCTTGATACGTGTTGCCTGTGCAGAGGTTGCCAGAACAAGGAGTGCTGTGATAACGGGTACAATGATACGGTACACTGATAAACAGGTCATGATTGCATTCTCCGGCACGATCAGAAGGGCCAGCTGTGATCAAATATCCGGCTCAGCCAGCCGGGTTTTTGTTTGTCAGAAATTATCCCCTTGCCGGTGTAGGTGATCTGGGCGTTAAGGATGTTCCCCGAATCAACGGTGTTGGAGGCTGTTACATCGTGCGGCCGCACAATCCCGGTCAGGTAGATGATCTGATTTTCATTGTTTACCGCTACTGACTTGCCGCCGCGGATTTTAAGATTGCCGTTGGGATACACCTCCACCACCTGGGCGGTCAGCGTGGCGGCAAGGTTTTCCGCCCGGGTCGTCTTGCCCCGGCCTTCAAACTGATTACCGGCACCTGCTTCGATCATCGATGACGGCGTGATCCTGGTCTTGTCTTCAACTTTTTGCTCAAGGCCAAAAAAACTGGAAATGCCGGCGGATATACTCGAATCCCGGGAGGTGTCGGTGGTTGCCTCCTTCGAGGCCTTTGCCTGTTCTCTGATGATGACCGTTACAATATCCCCGACCCGGCGCGCCTTCACATCAGCGAGCCAGTTGCTGTCATCGCCGTTCCAGAGGGTTCCGGGCGATTGCGGTCGGGGATTGGCAACCACCGGTTCTTCCAGAGGTTCCACACTGGTAACCTCCTGCACATGGGAGGAACAGCCGGCCAGCATACTGCAAAGAAGGAGTAAAATCCCTGCCAGGCTGACAAGCCGGGCCGGATACCGGGTGATGACAAGGACGTGGTGTGCGGTGTGCAGATTCTGCATGGTTAAAACTCCACAGTGACAGTACCCGGTCCTTCAACCCGGGCATGGATCGTTTTGTTTGAGCTGATGTTTTTGACGGCGATCATCTCACCGATACGACCGTTCGCCCGGGCCAGACCATGGGCGGATACGAGCATGGTCTTTTTGCGGGCCAGAATTTTGACCATCTCACCGTCTTTAACAACCGGCGGCAGGACAAGATGGTCAGCCTTGAGCACCGTACCTGCCGGTAGGGTCCGGGCCATCTGTTTACCGATGACCTCACTGATCTCTGTAAAGGGGGTGTCAATGCCGGTGATATCCTGCTGTTGCATGGTAACGTTTGCGGCCGACAAGAGATCACCACGCTGTACTCCGGTCACGGTGACGGCCACCTCGGCCTTTATCTCGAGCCGGCCGCGTACCACCTGGGTGCCTGCCGGTTTTCCGTCAACGAGCAGATGAATGGCAAAACTGTTGCTGCCGATTATACCGGGTCTGGAAGGAACAACCTTCCAGCTCAGTTTGCCGGGGGGTACCATGACTTCTGCAGGGGCATGGATCGGTATGAATCGTATTTCCTCAGCGTTTTTCGGCAGGTGAGAGCTGTTTTCATCGATATAGGCGGTGATGATATCAAAGAACTGATTTTGACGCAGGATCTGGGTCTTCCGTTCAACAACCGTGGTCGGGCTGCCCTGCCACTGCACATCGGCTGTTTCAGGCCGATTGCGCAGACCGGTAATCACTGCGGTTGCCTGTATCTCTCTGGTTTTACCCGGCGGCGGTGCCACACCGACCACCAGCCGGCCGATCCGGTCCGACTGATCACTGTCTGGACTGATGTCGGCAATATCAGCAAGCACAACCCGGGCAGCTGTGACAACGGCTGTCTTGTGAAAATCAACGGTGATCGTTGCTGCCTGGCCAAGACCGGGCCAGAACAGGCAGAAGATCGCCGGAAGAATGAGCTGAACAGTGGAGCGCATCACACCATGTTGGTAACAGTCCGCATCATTTCGTCCGAGGTGGTAATCACTTTGGAGTTGATCTCAAACGAGCGTTGCGCAGTGATCATCTGGGTCAGTTCTTCCACCAGGTTGACATTGGAATTTTCGATATAGCCTTGCAGCAGCGTACCGATACCGTTTTCACCTGGTGTGCCGATAAGCGCCGGTCCTGACGCCTCGGTGTCGCGAAAGAGGTTTTTGCCGATGGCGATCAGTCCGGCATCGTTAACAAAATCGGCCAGATCCATGTTGCCGAGTTCGGTGGATGTGGTGTCACCGCCGAGAATGGCGCTGACTGTGCCGTCCGCACTGATGGTGATCTCAAGGGCATCCTCCGGTATGATGATTTCCGGTTCAATGGGGTAGCCGTCCGAGGTTGTGATCCTGCCGTCTCCATCGAGTTTGAGCGTGCCGGCTCTGGTATAGGCGGTTGTACCGTCGGGCATGGAGACCTGAAAGAATCCGGTTCCTTCGATGGCGATATCCAGCGGATTACCGGTCTGCACAATGTCGCCGGTGGTAAAAATCTTTGTGACCGCTGCAGGCTTGACTCCGAGTCCCACCTGAATGCCCGTGGGAGAGGTGGTGTCAGCAGAGGTTGGAGAGCCCGGTACCTTGACTATCTGATAGAGCAGATCCTGAAAGTCGGCCCGGCTTTTTTTAAAGCCCGAGGTGTTGACGTTCGCCAGATTGTTGGCAATAACGTCCATGTTGAGGTTTTGAGCAGACATGCCTGTTGTTGCAGTCCAGAGAGATCGCATGGTTTCACCTTGTGCGCGATATTTGGTGGTGTGAGCAGCAGATTAAGAACTTAGAGCGAACCCAGTTCATCCTGTTTTTCGCTGATTTTCGCAAAACTCTCGATGGCTTTTGTGTGGGCCTCGAATAGGCGTTGGGCCGCGATCATGGAGGTCATCTCTTCCATCATGTTCACATTCGAGGTTTCAAGACAGCCCTGCACAACACGGTACTCCTGCATGGGCTGTCCTTCACCGGTGTCAAGCCGGTACAGGTTGCCGTTCAGTTTCACCAGCGCCTTGGGGTCAGGCACGTTGAACACGACAAGCCGGTTACCGGAAAGGGTGCCATTGACTGCAATCTCTCCGCTCTCACCGATGGCGATATCTTTACCGGTGGTGGTGTCCAGTTGCAGCGGTGCATCGTCGTTACCAATGACCGTGTAGCCGTCGGCGGTTTTTACCAGACCGTTGCTGTCCAGCACAAAACTGCCTGATCTGGTGTAGAGCGTGGTGTTGTCTTTCATGATTTTGAAGAATCCCGCCCCATCAATGGCCACATCCATGGGCCGGCCGGTAGTGCGCAGACCGCCCTGGCTGAAATCGGTCTCTGTGGTTTGAACACGGGTGTGGTTGATGCCGGTGGCTTTTTCGGTCTGCTGTGTGCTTTGCAGTATGGCGGCAAAGCTCAGACGGTCCTTTTTAAACCCGGTGGTGTTGACGTTGGCCAGATTGGCAGCGATATTGTTGATCGCCTGCTCCCGTGATACTGCTCCGCTGAGCGCGCTGTATTTTCCGGAACCCATGGTGGAATCGGTCAGAATGATGTTAAGGCTGATGTGGTCATGCTGTTCTTGTCGGTCGTCAGGATGTACTTCTTAACGATTAAAGCCGTCATCCGGTCTCAATGGTTGGTTTTGGCAACCTGACTCAGGCTCAGGAGCTGAACCGCCTCCACGGTGGAAATGTCAAGGATGGTGGCGATCTCGTCCGCTCCGAGGCCCTGGAGTGCCAGTCTGTTGAGAATCCGGTACTTTTCCGGCGGCTGTTTGTCCAGCTTTGCGAGGTTTTCCAGGCGTGGCCGCTGCAGGCCGGTGGTGAGACTTGCGATTTTCAGACTGGTCTTGAAACTTTCCTTGTCCGTCTCAAAGTTGTCATCTGCGAGGGCTGCTGCAATTTTTTCCTGGAGGAGCACGAGTCTGCGTGTTTCCTCATCCCTGCTGAAGCGGTGCTTTTTGATGAGAATGAGGAGAGTAAAACAGCAGAGGATGGCCAGACAGGCCACAGTTAAGATCGGAAACAGGATATCTGACATGATCTTTTTCTAAACCTCGGATTTTATGGTTCGTAGAGATCGGAGTTGATGAGTTTGACCCGCAGTTTCAACAGAGCCTGGCTGTGGAGTTGTGATATCCTGCCTTCGGATACCTCAAGTACCTCTGCGATCTCCTTCTGGGTCAGCTCTTCGTAGTAGTAGAGGGCCACGACGAGCCGTTCCTTTTCTGACAGCTCCTCAATCAGATCTGCGAGAAGATGGCTCATCTCTGTCTGTTCGATGAGCTCATTCGGAACCGGTCCGCTGATGTCTTCAAGGCTGTCTAAAAAACTCCGTCCCTCTTCAGTATGATCGAGGGTTTCGTTCAGACTCACACAGCCGAGATGACTGACCTCGGTTAACAGATTCTGATACTCCTCAAGAGACAGATCCAGGGCAGCGGCCATCTCCAATTCATCGGGTGAGCGGCCAAGACCGTGTTCAAGGCGGAGCATGGTCTGGGTGAGCAGATTCTGCTTATCGCGCATGGTACGGGAAAACCAGTCGAGCCTGCGCATCTCATCAAGGATGGCTCCGCGGACCCGATACTCGGCAAATGTTCTGAACCTGGCCCCTTTATCAGGATCAAACTTGTTGGCAGCGTCAACAAGGCCGACCATCGCTGCGCTGATCATATCCTCTCTGGTCATGAAACTCGGCACCTGGGGAATCATACGTTGTACCACCAGCTCAATCAGAGGCATGTTGTCTCTGATCAGTTGAGAACGGTCGTCAAGATGGGGGACTGGCGGAAGCATGGCGGTTGGCTCTTTGGACAGTAATGAGAGTGCACTTCACTACTTCTGGTTGAATTCCAGAAGGCGTTTCCAGAAGAACTGGATCGATCCTTTTGGTTGTATGGTCTGCGGTTCCTGAACAACAGTTTTGGCCAGAGTCTCAAAGGCATGGCTGGTCCGGCTTCCAGGAAAGAGCTGGACCAGGGTCTGCTGTTTTCGGATCGCATCGATCATCAGTTTGTCACGGGGGATAGATCCTATGTAATCGATGGAGATATCAAGGTAACGGTTGGCCACCATGGTGAGTTTTCGATACACATCCAGGGCCTCTTCCTCGGTTCTGATGCAGTTGACAATCAGACTGAAGTGTTTCTCGTGGTGCTGGGTTGACAGCAGTTTCATCAGCGCATAGGCATCGGTGATTGCCGTGGGTTCGGGCGTGGTGACCACCAGGATTTCCTGGGCGGCGGTATTGAAATAGGTGACGTTTTCTGAAATACCGGCCTCTGTATCGATGAGCACGAAGTCAAAATCACTGTTCATGGTTTCCAGCGCATCCAGAAGACGCATCTTCTGCCCGCTGTCAAGCCGGGTAAAGCGCTGCATGCCGGAGCCGGCGGGCAGAATTCTGATACCTTCCGGACCATCAACGAGGATGGCTTCCAGATCCTGATGGCCGGCAAAGAAGTGGTTGAGGTTGTAGCCCGGTGTCAGGCCGAAAACGACATCGATGTTGGCCAGTCCGAGATCCGCATCAAAGATGAGCACCCGTTTCCCCATCCGTGCGAGCAGGATGGCAAGATTGGCGACAACAGCTGTTTTTCCGACTCCTCCCTTGCCGCTTGTGACGGAAAGAACACGGGTTGCCGGTCTCAGGGAAAGGGGAGTTGTCGGGGTTGAGTGGTTCATGCCCCGCAGGGTGCTTGCCTGGTCGTTGTGGTTTGTATGTTCAGCCATGTTGCGGATTTCTGTGATCGTTTAGGATAAGGTCGGCGATATCTGCCGGAGACGGCATCAGCAGGTCCTCCGGTACTCGCTGACCATTGGTCAGAAAGGAGATCGGGGTGTCATTCTTGTAGTGAATGTTGAGCAGTACACCTAACTGTTCACATTCGTCGATTTTGGTGAAGATAAAGTTGCTGATCGGAAGCACTGAAAATCGCCGGATCGTCTCCTCAATCTCTCTTTCCCGGGTCGCCGCCGAGAGAAGGAGATGGTGTTCAATGTCGAACTGCGGTTTAAAAAAAGAGGCGAGCTCCTGCATATCGGTGCTGTTACGCGGATTTCTCCCGGCGGTGTCAATGAGGATCAGGTCCATCGCATTGAATTTATGCAAGGCCTGTTCCAGCTCGTATGGATTGATCACCACCTCCAGCGGCAGCCTCATGATCTCCCCGTACACCTTCAGTTGTTCGACTGCAGCGATGCGATAGGTATCAATGGTGATAAGGCCGATACGTCCGTTAAACCGGCTCAGATAGTGTGCCGCAATTTTGGCCAGGGTAGTCGTTTTACCGACACCCGTCGGTCCGATCAGGCTGAGACGGTGCTGCTTTGTCCCGGGATGCTTAAGTATCTGCTCTGTTGAGAAAAGGCGGGTGATCGCGTTTCTGAGAACATTGTGCGGGGTATCGGTGCCACAAGTGCCGCCTTGTGCGATGGTGTCTCTGGTAAAACGGGCGACGACCCGGGCCGTTTCCTGGTTGATTCCGTGGCAGGTGAGAAATTCGGTGACCGGGTCGGCGGCTGCGGCTGCGACAACCTGCTGACAGGTCGGTTCACGTACAGGACTGCCGGTCGCCGGTCCGGGGATATCAAGCTGACTGATCCGTTGCGAGAGACCTTTGACGAGACTGCGCAGTTCGGTTAACTCATCCTGAATCTCCCGCGGAACGGGTGTCGGCTCTGCAGGGGAATGAGCAGCAAGGCGGAGCTCTTCGACAGGTTCATGCCTCCTCCACAACTCATCATACGTTATATCGGGCTTCGGAGGCAGACGCTTTTTCCGGGCCTGAGGCTGAAGCGGGGAGCCGTGGAGCTGTTTCGCCTCCGGATGGCGCCAGTCCGAGTCAACGGCAGCGGTGATCTCCATGGTCGGTTTGCCGAGCAAACCGAGTTTGCCGTTGCGTATCGTCCGTGTGGAGAGGATGAGCGCGTCCGGGCCCAGGGCTTCTTTCACCATCTTCAGACCGGTGGCCATGTCCGGTGCCTCAAAGACTTTAACCTGCATCGACGGTCACCATACCAACAGATTGGATGCGGATGTTTGAAGTGATTTCATTGTGCGACAGTACCATCAGATTGGGGAAGTATTGCTCCACCAGACGGCGGACATACGGCCGGATCTGGGGAAGGACCAGCAGGATCGGCTGTTGCAGGCCGGCCGTTGAAGCAAGCAGCGTATTGAGGTTGTCGAGTATCTTCTGTGCTGTTGCCGGATCCAGGGCCAGATAACTTCCGCGCTCACGATGCTGGATAGCTGTCTGGATGGTCTCCTCCACCTTGCGATCCATGGTCAGCACCGGCAGCGTGTTGTCGGCCTGAACAAGACTTGCGGTCAGTGATCTTGACAGGGTGTGGCGCACGTATTCGGTGAGGATATCGGTATCCTGAGTGAGCTGCGCGTAGTCGGCCATGGTTTCCAGGATGGAGCGGAGATCCCGGATGGAAACATTTTCACGCAGCAGGTTTTGCAGAACCCGCATGACGGTACTTAAGCTGACAACATGGGGCACAAGCTCCTCAACGAGTTTCGGATACGTTTTTCCGAGGTTATCAATCAGATTCTGCGTTTCCTGACGACCAAGGAGTTCATGGGCATGTTTTTTAATTATCTCGCTGATGTGCGTTGCCACCACTGTGATGCAGTCCACCACCGTGTAGCCGGCGATCTGTGCCTGTTCCCGCTTGTCTTCAGTGATCCAGAGGGCAGGAAGATCAAAGGCCGGTTCTCTGGTAGGCACGCCTTTAACGGTTTCAGTCACCATGCCCGGATCCATGGCCATATAGTAGCCGGGCATCATTTCCGCAGTGGCAACAACCACGCCTTTAAGACTGATGGTGTACTGATTGGGGTTAAGCTGCAGGTTGTCTTTGATATGAATCGGCGGCACAATGAACCCGGTGGTCAGGGCAAACTGCTTGCGGATCGCTTGGATGCGGGTCAGCAGTTCGCCGTCCTGGTTGGCATCGACAAAGGGAATAAGACCGTAGCCGACCTCAAGTTCTATGAGATCAACTGTGAGCATCTTTTCATAATCCTGATCCGGTTTGATCACGGGCGGTGTCTGTTGCTCAATCATATCGTCCGTTGGTCCGGCGGCCTCTGCTTTGTCGAGGTGATAGGCGCTATAGCCGAGAATAACCGACAGGACGAGAAAAGGTACAAAGGGCAGGCCGGGGATAAGCGCAAAGCCGAGAAGGATTGCCGCGACAACCCACAACGCCTTGCTGTGGCGGGTGAACTGGCTTTTCATCTCGGCGCCGAAGTCGTTGCGCCCCGCTGACCTTGTCACCAGCATACCGGCAGCTGTTGAGATGATGAGTGCGGGTACCTGTGAGACCAGGCCGTCACCAACGGTGAGAATGGTGTAGTTTTTAGCGGCCTCGACCAGGGGCATGCCCTTTTGCAGAACGCCGATGATAAAACCGGCACCGATATTGATCAGGGTGATGATGATGCCGGCAATGGCATCACCGCGTACAAATTTTGAGGCACCGTCCATGGCACCGTGAAAATTCGCTTCATCCGCGATGGCCTCACGCCGTTGCCGCGCCGTCGCCTCATCAATGAGCCCGGCATTGAGATCTGCATCTATGGCCATCTGCTTGCCGGGCATGGCGTCCAGGGTGAAACGTGCGGCCACTTCAGCAATGCGCCCGGCACCTTTCGTGATGACGATGAAGTTGATGATGACAAGAATGATGAAGATAACCAGACCAACGACATAGGATCCGCCGACAACAAACTGACCAAACGCCTCAATAACCGAGCCGGCGGCGTCCATACCCTCGTTGCCGTGAAGCAGGATCAGACGGGTGGAGGCCACATTCAGGGCAAGGCGGAACAGGGTGGTCACGAGCAGGACAGAGGGAAAGATTGAAAACTCCACCGCCTTTTCCGTGTACAGACTGATGATGAGGATGAGGATGGCGATCGTGATGTTCAGGGCAAGGCACAGATCGAGAATGAGCGGCGGCAAAGGAATGATCATCAGCAAAAGGATGCCGATGAGGCCCAGTGATGCCATGATGTCACTGCGCCTGAGGAGTTCCGCCGGCCGGAGTCGACCCAGCATCGTTGTCGTGTTTGCCGCTTCCATTCGTTATCGTCTTTTTAAGGAGTAGACCTAGGCCAGAATCTCAGCAACCGCTTTAAACAGTTCTTCGGGAATTGTCTGGCCCACCTCGACTTTCGAATGCAATAACCTTGCCACCGGCGGGTTTTCAACGAGGGGGACATGGTGATCCTGTGCAATCTCCCGGATCTTTTGTGCAACCAGATCCTGCCCTTTGGCGAGAACAACCGGAGCGTTCATGCTTGCGGCCTCGTATCTGATTGCAACCGCATAATGGGTCGGGTTCGTGATGACCACATCAGCCGTGGGAACGGCGGCCATCATCCTCTGCCTGGCCATCTGCTGCTGGATGGAACGGATTTTTGACTTGATGTGCGGATCACCCTCTGTTTCCTTCATCTCTTCTTTCTGCTCCTGCTTGGTCATCTTCATCTTCTGTTCCATCTCCCAGCGGACAAAGGAATAGTCGAGAACAGCAAGAACAATCATGACCCCTGCCACCTTGGCCATGACCAGGGCAGCGGTTCTGGCAAGAAAGACGATCGTATGATTCACCGGGACGTCAGCGAGCAGCAGGACCTTGTCAAATTCACTGTGTACGGTTTTAAAGGCCACCCAGCCGATGAGACCGACTTTAAGAAGCGACTTGACAACCTCCATTAATGACCGTTTGGAGAACAGTCGGGTCATTCCCTTGATGGGATCAAGTTTTTTGAGATCCGGTATCAGGGGATGGGTGGTAAAGAGCCAGCCGATCTGCAGAAAACTTGCAAAAAAGCCGATGAGCAGGGCAACGAGAAAAAGGGGAAGCAGAATGAAGGCCAATGTGGCGCCCAGATAGTAGGCAAGCTGCATCAGGGATTCGGGAGTGACCGTATATTCTCCGCTCGCCCGCCAGATAGCTGTCATCGAGTCTTTTATCTTTCCCCAGAAGACCGGGGCAAATCCCATCCAGAACAGCAGGAGCAGAGTGAACATGGCTGCGGTCTGCACCTCGCGGCTCTGTGCAACCTGGCCTTTTTTCCGAAAATCGGCACGTCGTTTTGCTGACGGGGTTTCAGTGCGCTCCCCTGCGCTGTTCTCTTCTGCCATTAAGCGTATGAAGATCGAAGATGTGTTGTTGACAAGTTATCTGCCGGCCATATCAGAGATGCGGCCTCGCAGATGCTGTATGCAGTGGAATAGCAAATTATGTACCTGGACAGCGGATACGCTGTTCATTTCGCAGCTGTGTACGCCGGATCTCCTGTAACGGTCAGCCAAGCAACTGAAAGAGGATGAGGATGTGTTCGCCGGTCGTGTCAAATTCACGGCGGAAGACGGTGAAGACAGCACCCAGAGTCAAACTTATGACCAAGAAGGTGATGCCGATGTTTAACGGAAAGGAGAGCATGAAAACATTGAGCTGCGGAAAGACCCGGGCCAGGATACCCAGCACCAGATTGACGATGAGCAGCAAGGCCAGGATCGGCGCACTGAATTTGACGCCAAGTGTAAACATGTTGCCGCCCAGTTTCATGAGTACCGCCGCCGCGTCTCCGGAAAAGTCGAGTGTGCCGGGCGGCAGGAGCACAAAGGATTCGATGATGGCATGAAAGAAGAAGTGGTGCATGTTCAGGGTGAGGAAGGCCAGCATGGCCAGAATATTGACGAACTGACTCATGAGTGACAGTTGCTGGGTGGTTTGGGGATCAAAGATGTTCGCGGCGGCAAAACCCATCTGATAACCGATGACCGTACCGCCAAAGCTGATCGCCGCAAAGATCATCTGCGTGACAAGCCCGATCAGGGCCCCGAGGAGCACTTCGTTGGCCAGCAACAGGCCGAAGTGAACGAGGGAAAGCTGTGTTTTTGGAGTGTAAGGGGCGACGAGAGGAAACAGAAGGAGGCTGATCATGACAGCCAGGCCGATTCTGATCCGCACGGCAACCTGAACACCGCCGAAGACCGGGATGGCGGCAATGAGCGCAAAGACCCGGGCCAGGCAGACAAGAAAATCCTGCGTCTGCTGAAGGGGAATAAAGGGCAGATCCATGGCCTTTGTCAGGATTGCCGTCAACGTCCGACAGAGGCAATCTGCGTTATAATGCCGGTGGTGAAGGTGACAAGCATATCCATGATCCAGGGACCGAAGATCAAGAGGGTGATAAAGACAGCAACGATTTTGGGGATAAAGGTCATTGTCTGTTCGTTGATCTGCGTTGCGGCCTGAAAAATACTGATCACCAGACCAATGACCATGGCGGCGATCAGCATCGGTGCCGCGGTGAGCAGGATGGTCTGTACCGCTGTTTTACCGATATGGATGACTGATTCTGGATTCATGACGTGGAGAGATCCGGCTGAATTTATGTAAAGCTCTTCATCAGGGAACCGATAACGAGCTGCCATCCGTCTACAAGAACGAATAACAGCAGCTTAAAGGGGAGCGATATGATGATCGGCGGCAGCATCATCATGCCCATGGACATGAGGACCGAGGCCACCAGCATATCAATGACCAGAAAGGGAACATAGATCATAAACCCCATCTGAAAGGCCCGTTTCAGCTCCGACAGCATAAAGGCGGGAATAAGGAGGGCGGAAGAGACCTCGGTCTTGTCGGCGGGTTGTTCCTCTTTGGTCAGATCGATCAGCAGCTGCAATTCACTCTCCTGAACCTGGCTGAACATGAAGTTGCGCATGACCTCGATCGACCGGTTCAGGGCCTGCTGCTGGGTGATCTGTTCCTCCATATACGGCTGCAGAGCCTGCTGGTTGATGGTGTTGAAGGTGGGAGCCATAACAAAGAGGGTGAGGAACAGGGCAAGTCCCAGGAGAACCTGGTTGGGTGGCGTATTTTGTGTACCCATGGCCTGACGCAGAAAACCCAGAACAATGATGATCCGCGTGAAGGCCGTGGTCATGAGCAGAATTGCCGGTGCCACGGTGAGAATGGTCAGCACGAGGAGAACCTGGAGGGTGGTGGAGACCTCTGTCGGTGTGGCGGCATCCTTGATGCCGAAGGAGACCGTAGGGAGGTTGACGGCAGAGGCCGCCACCGGAACCAGCAGAAACAGGAGGCTGATGAAAAGTATCCGGCGTTTCATGAGTGCTCGGCAAGTAACGAGGAAAAATCAGCGCTCTGCTGTTTCTGTACAGCAGGGGTCTGGTTGAGCTCGGCAAGCAGATGAATGGAGTTGGGCCCGATTCCCAGCAGATACTCCTGGCCGCGCACTTCGATCAGGGTGAGTGATGATTTGGGATGTACCGGACGGACCTCCACGATGTTGATGATGTGACTGCCGCTTTTTTTTAAAAAGAACCGCTTTTTTGACAGACCGTACAGGGCTAGAATCAGGCCGATGACCACCATGAGTGCCCATGCTGTCTGGAAAAGTGTTCCCGCCGGAGTCGTTGGTGTCGCGGCTCGCGCAATCTCAGGGAGTGTGATGAGAACGAGCAGATAAAAAATATGCATGCATTATCCCAGGTTTTTGATGCGATCCGTTTGACTGACCACCTCTGTCAGTTTAATACCGAACTTGTCTCCGACTTTTACGGCCTCTCCGCGGGCGATCAGCCGGGCGTTGACATACAGATCCAGCGGTTCACCCGCCAGTTTGTCCAGTTCAACCACATATCCTTCACCCATCTGGAGAAGGTCTCGCAGGAGAATGCGTGCCCTGCCGACTTCCACCGACACCTGCAGGGGGACATCGTAAAGGAACTCCAATTCACGGCTCAATCGGCTGAAGTCATGGTGTTCCGGCAGTTTCTGACGGTTCTCCTTTAAGAGTTCGGCAGTCTCTTCCGGGTTTAGAGTATTGAAATGTTGCGCTTCCATTGGATCAGTTGCTGCCATGGACGCCTCCTGAGCGTTGACTGAAGCGGTTGGTGATGTGAATGGCCTTTTTGCCGTTACGGATGCCGGCAATAGCCTGAAAGAGCGGCTGGTCTTCAACAAGAACAGTTAACGGCTGATCCGGGTCGTAGTTGAGTTCGATGAGATCACCGGGTTTAAGGTTGAGAATATCGGAAATGGACATATCGATCTGGCCGGACCGGGCGGTTACCGGACTGTCAGCAGTGAGAATCCGGTGAGCGATCAGCTCGGTCCAGGTGTTGGCCGCAGCCTGAGCAACGGTGACAAGTGCCTTGAATTTTTCACGGAGCGGTTCCAGGGTCAGATAGGGGATGATCATCCGTACCTGACCGCAGTATTCTCCGGCCAGATTGACATTGAATCGTGTTACGAGAACCTCCACCTCCGGTTCGACAATGTTGACCAGACGAAAATTGTTTTCAACCTTTGTCAGCATGGTTTCAACTTCAATGACCGGTTTCAGGGCGTTGCTGAGCTCGGTACAGATATCAGCCATAATGGTTTTGAGGATGGCCATCTCAATGGTTGTGAGATTCCGGTTTAAGGTGAGCGGTTCACTTGATGGGGAGGAGCCGAGCATGATCTCAAGAAGTGTAAAGGACAAGAGGGTGTCAAAATGGAAAAGACAGCCATACTTCAGCGGCGGAACACTGTAGATGCCGACCGCCCCTTGAGCATCTAGATCAGCCAGGCTCTGCTGGAAATCAGTGGTTGTGATCTCCTCGCGTTCAACCGAAAAGCCGCGCATCATGGCATTGGTCAGGCTGGTGGAAAACTTGCGGGCAAAACTGTCAAGAACGATATCAAGGTTGGGAATACGCATCTCCCCGCTGATGTGCGTTCGTTCATAGATCCTGAGCAGATCAAGCGGTTCGGAAGCCGGAATCGGTCGATAAGGCTGCTGATCATCCGTAGGCTGATCAACAGAAACCCTGCCGGCCTTGATTGCCGCAAGGAGTTCAGCTATTTCTTCTTTCCTGAGGATCGTTTCCACGGGGTTCACTGGACCACAAAATCGGTAAGGTACACATTACTTACCTTGCCGGTTCTGAGGAAAGAGTTGATTTTACTTTTTAATTCCGCCTTTACCTGGTTTTTTCCCTGGATGTCCTGCAACTCTTCAAAGGTTTTGTTGCCGATTAGCAGGAGAACGGCATCGCGGATCTGCGGCATGCGTTTTGTGACCTCTTCAACGGTCAGCTCACGATCGAGCTCCAGGGAGAGGGAGGCCCGCACATAATGTGCGGTATCGGTACCGATGATATTGACAATGAACTCGCTGATCTCAACTATCGGACCGATTCCGGCGTCTTCCTGGTTCGGTCTGATAAGAGCGGCGGCTTTACTTCCATCACTCTGATGGCTTGATTCCTTCAGTTTTTGCTGTTGTAGAAAGAAGTACGAACCACCAGCGCTAACGAGCAGGACAACTGCGATCACAATGATCATGATGCCCCGCTTTTTAGAGCCCTGCTTTTGTGTATCGGTTGTTCTGTTGTCTTGATTTTCTGCCATGTCGAAATCCTTTTAACGTAGGCTGCTACAGATACGGTTTGTTTATCTCGGAAGATAAGCCCGATGGATGCTGGTCGGGTTTTGGAGACAACGATGATGTTGCAAATTGGATGCCTGAGCTGCGGGAGTGCTCTATTGTAGTAACTGGAAGAAGATGGGGGAGAGAGCGTCGGATCCTGTAAAATAAATGGCCCCATGTCACCATAATGACATGAGGCCGTGTGTCGGAAAAATGACTTTATGGGGATCAGCGTTTGAGGTTGATCAGCTCACTGAGCATCTCGTCAACAGTGGTGATAATCTTTGAGTTTGCCTGAAAGCCGCGCTGAGTGGTGATCATCTGCACAAATTCCTGACCCATATCAACATTGGACAACTCAAGGGAGTTGGTGAATATTTTCCCCAGTTCCGGACCCGGCAGGCCGACCCGGATCGAGCCGACCTCTGAGGAGGCCGTGTAGCGGTTGGCCCCGGCGAGCTTCAGACCGCCCGGATTCTGGAATTTGGCGAGTACGAGTTGCGAGATATTGATCTGGCGTCCATTG
>JAAYDD010000311.1 GCA_012729435.1 Desulfobulbus sp. | reverse complement strand
TGAAAAAGAGTGGAACCCCCAGGAGATAGAATTTACCTTCGAGGGACCGGAGCCGGAGCAGCTGTATATTCTGCAGACCCGGGACATGATCACCATCAAAAAGAAGGAGCACCTCAATGTGTTTGTTGATTCCGATCTGGCCCATAAGGCAATCTTGGCCAAGGGCATCGGGGTGTCCGGTTCGGCAATGTCCGGCAAGGCTGTGTTCAGTGAGGAGAATATCTCCACCCTCCGCGAGAAGGAACCGGACACGCCACTGATTCTTATCCGTCGGGACACGGTGCCGGAAGATATTCGGGAGATATCTCTGGCGGACGGGCTGGTGACCTCGCGTGGCGGCCAGACGTCCCATGCGTCGGTGGTCGCGACCCGGCTGGAGAAAACCTGTGTGGTCGGCTGCCGTGATATGCAGGTGTTTGAAAATGAGGAGTATGCCGAAATCAACGGATTTCGGATCAACTTTGGTGCACCGATAGCTATAGACGGACGCCATGGCCTTCTAATTGAAGGCAATTATCCGCTGCGGGAAGAGGTGCATATCCTGCCTTTGTAACGTCATGGCTGACTGGAGCATACCACAGATGCGCATGAACACGACCAGTGTATTTGCAGTGATGTAAATACACTGTTTTTATCTTTTGAGGAGATCCCTATGAGCATATCAGACCATTCTGCCGTTAACTCCGCTCTTCCTGCCTTTTGCCTGTCAGTAGAGGGCATGACCTGTGAACACTGCCGGACAAGAGTCGAGCAGGCCGCACTCGGGACAGACGGGGTGAAGGAGACCAGGGTTGATCTTGAGGCAGGTACACTCCATGTTCAGGGCGGTGACCCGCAGGCGGTTATCCGTGCTTTAGCCGAAGCCGGATACCCGGCAAAAGAAGGCGGAACGTGTCGGCCGCATTCGTCTGCGCTGCCCATGTATCAAGAGACTGTTCCGGTAAGATCTTCTGCTGATGTGCAGTCTTATTTGCTCCGGATTGACGATATGCACTGTGCCAGCTGCGTAAGCCGGGTTGAACAGGCTGTTCTGGCCGTGCCCGGAGTCAGGAAGGCGGCAGTTAACCTGATCGAGAAAAGCGCTGCCATTGAAGGCGGTGATCCGGAAGAGGTCATAAAGGTGCTGGTTCAGGCAGGATATCCGGCCTCCCTTGTTGAAGAGCCGAAACTCACCCCGGAGGAAGGCTATGAGATAGACATACTCGGAATGCACTGTGCAAGTTGTGTCAGCCGTGTCGAGCAGGCTTTGCTGGCCGTTCCCGGGGTGAGTGATGTCTCGGTGAACCTCATTGAGAAAAAGGCTCTGATTCATGGCGGTCAGCCCGACCAGGCCATACAGGCCGTTGTTGATCAGGGGTATGGCGCCTCCTTGCGGATGCGATCAGCGAGTGACTCTTTTGTGATTGAGTTGCATACAGAGCCGGAATCCGGAAATCTTGAACAGATACGTGAGATTCTCCTTGCCCAGGATCCGGGTGCTGATATGACGGTTGACGGTCAGCTCCTGAGGATCACAACCAGTCAGCACCCGGCTGATACCTTGTTGCGCATAGCCGACATCGGCCTTGAAGCGAGTCTGGAAGAAACCTATGTCGATCCGAGTTTGCGTCAGGCTGAAGAAACTCGACAGGAAATACGCTTTGCCTGGCGCAGAGCCATTTTGGCAGGTGTGGTTGGTACGGCTGTCATGGTCGGCCATATGTCAGGTTTTTTCCCACATCCGGAAAACGGACAGTTGTTTTGGGCAGGAGCGGCATTGCTTTGTCTTCTGACCATGATGTACAGCGGTCGTAATTATTTTATCGGTGCCTGGAAACAGGCAAAGCACGGTGCCGCCAACATGGACACCCTGGTTGCTTTGGGAACCGGAGCCGCCTGGATCTCCTCCCTCGTTGTTATTGTTGATCCGACGTTTATTCCCGGTGCGGGGGACAACCTGTTCCTTGATGCATCGGTCATGATTCTTGCTTTTCTGCAGTTGGGACGGGCTCTGGAAACAAGGGCCAAACGAACGACGAGTGAGGCGATCGGCGCGCTGATCGGCCTGAGACCGCGGACAGCTTTAGTTGTCCGTGCAGCCGGCCAGGTGGAAATACCGGTGTCATTGTTGCGTCTCGGTGATCGTCTGCGTGTCAAACCCGGCGAGAAGGTACCTATTGACGGTGAGATTATTGAAGGTCAGACCACCATCGACGAGTCCATGCTGACCGGTGAACCGCTGGCTGTTCTCCGGGCTGTCGGCGATACTGTAACCGGCGGCACCATCAATCGGTCCGGATCCTTTATCTTGCAGGTGACCCGATTGGGTGAGGATACCACCCTGGCCCGTATCATCCGCATGGTGAAGACGGCTCAGATGAGCAAGCCGCCCATTGGCCGGCTGGTGGATCGCATCGCCGGAATCTTTGTACCGATAGTCATAGCAATCAGCCTGATCACTCTTCTGGCGTGGTCGGCTCTTGCCACAGAACTGCCGTTGGCCCACGGTATCACTGCAGCCATTGCCGTTCTTGTTATTGCCTGCCCGTGTGCTCTTGGCCTGGCAACACCGATAGCCATCATGGTCGGTACCAGCCGGGCGGCTCAGTCCAATGTTCTGATCCGCAACAGTGATGCCTTGCAGACAGCGGCAACTTTAACTCATGTGGTGGTTGATAAAACAGGCACTCTGACGGAAGGGCGTCCGGCTGTCACCAGCATCTATCCGGCTGCCGGGTATACCGAACGGGAGGTACTGCATTGGGCTGCGAGTCTGGAGGTCGGTTCTGAACATCCGCTTGCTGAAGCGGTGCTGACCGCCCAGTCGGAGCATGGTGGCGCTCTGACACCGGTCAACGGGTTTAAGGCGGTGACAGGCAGGGGGGTGAGTGCTGAATACAATGATGTAACCTATCTTTTGGGTAATCATAAGTTTTTTGAAGATGAGGGTGTTGTACTGCCTCCAGAGTTGCTTGCTGAGGCCGGACGCGAAGCCGACCTCGGTGGAACACCGGTTTGGCTGGGAAAAGGTGTGGATGCCATGGGACTTCTGATTCTTAAAGATCCGTTGCGACAGGACTCCGTGGCTGCGGTTAAGCGAATGCAGAGCATGGGGATCGAGGTTGTGATGTGCAGTGGTGATAACCGGGCAACCGCTGAGGCTGTGGCCCGGGAGGTGGGAATCACCCGGGTGCACAGTGAAATCTTGCCAGAGGAAAAACTACAGGTCATTCGTGCTCTGCAGGAGAAGGGGGGCAAGGTCGGCATGGTCGGTGACGGTGTAAACGACGCTCCGGCTTTGGCCCAGGCCGATACCGGCTTTGCCATTGGCAGCGGCACGGATGTGGCCATTGAGAATGCAGATATCACTCTGTCCGGTGATTCTCTCCTGCTCGTGGCTGACGCCATCACCATTTCAGGGGCCACCATCCGTAATATCAGACAGAATCTGTTCGGTGCCTTTGTCTACAATGTGATCGGCATTCCCCTGGCGGCCGGGGTCTTTTACCCTCTTACCGGATGGCTGCTTAATCCGATGTTTGCCAGCCTGGCCATGGCTCTTTCTTCAGTTACTGTGGTCACAAACGCAAACCGGCTTCGATTTTTTCAACCCAGGGGCGAGGGGCGTGTGACTGGCTGATCTGTCTGGCAGGGTTCCAGAAAGGGCCGCAGGCAAGACAGCATGCAGGCTCTGATTGATCGTTTTCCGGCAGCGCAGAATGCAGGCTGTCGTGTGTGTAAGCAACAGCCTGCCCGCTGTGCCGCCTTTTCTTCTGATCGGACGTTTGGTTGAAGCGTAATGGGGGTCACACAAGGTCCGGTGTATCTGCACCTCGTACATGATACGGGTGGTGTAAGATCTGTTCCGGTG
>JAAYDD010000310.1 GCA_012729435.1 Desulfobulbus sp. | reverse complement strand
AGTCTGCCGTTCTCATCCTTTCCCTGAATACGGAGAACTTCGATCTCATCACGCTCTTCAATCGGGATTCCGGTCAACCCGTCATACAGTGTCCAGTCCACTGTTGATCCCGGCAGAGCCACGTAAAAGGGAATGTTGTTATCAGATGCAGCCAATGCTTTCAGATATGTACCGATCTTGTTACAGACATCTCCACCGGCCGTGGTCCGGTCCGAACCGACAATGCAGCAATCTACCAGCCCATGCTGCATCAGGTGTCCGCCGGTGTTATCGGCTATCAGGTGATGCGGGATGTCAGCAGCAACAAGCTCCCAGGCGGTAAGACTCGCACCCTGATTGCGGGGCCGGGTTTCGTCCACCCAGACATGTACAGGAATCCCCTCTTCAACTGCAGCATAAACCGGTGCGAGTGCTGTTCCCCAGTCGACCGTGGCCAGCCAGCCAGCATTACAGTGAGTGAGAATATTCACTGGTCCGCGCTGTTGTTTCCTGGACCAAATCTCACGGATCAGTGTCACTCCATGCCGGCCTATGGCCTCATTCGTCTGTACATCTTCTTCACAGATCCGTGCAGCTTCCCGATACGCTTCTGACAGCCGCGATTCTTCCGGTAACGGCAACAGTACCCGAAGCATACGGTCAACCGCCCAGCGCAGATTGACGGCAGTCGGACGGCAGCCGATCAAACGCACAGCCATCTCTTCAAGGGCCTGCGATGAAACACGCTCCTGCAACCCCAGACATATCCCATAGGCTGCAGTTGCACCGATGAGAGGCGCGCCGCGCACCAGCATGCGACTGATGGCGTCCATGGCTTCGGCCAGGGTGTTTAAACGGACCGTGACAAAGTGAAACGGCAACCGGGTCTGATCTATGATCTCGACACCGATCCCGTCATCGGCCAACCAGATGGAACGGTACTCCCTTCCATTGACCTTCACAGCACACCTCACTTGTTCAGTAAAAATTGAATAAAGAAAACACTATCTTCTCAGAGCCCGCAAATCTGCCATTTCATCAGCCGGGACAACCCGGCAGAGGCGTTGCATACAGGTTGTGTATACCAATCGTACCCACTGGAGTCACGGACAAAAAATATTGGATTTCTCTTGGCTCGTCTCTGGATTTTTCGATATTGCTCTGCTATACCATTAACAAACATCGAGTAAAAAGTCGTATTTCCGTAAAGATTGCATACGCCATGACGAAATTGAATCCTGCCCTGAATACACTCAAAATCTCCGGAAACCTCCCGAGCATGCCGCAGGTTTTGGTGCAGCTGATCGACAAGTGTTATGAACCTGAAACTGATCTCTCTGAAATTGCAGCTATAATCGACAAAGATACGACCATCAGCGCCAAGCTCCTGCAGCTGGCGAATTCCGCATTTATCGGTGCTCGCCGATCATTTCTCAATGTCGAACAGGCGGTGGTGTATCTTGGTGCAGATACGGTCAGAAACCTCGTTATCAGTCTCTCGGTGCAGCAGGTTTTTCAACGGGTCAAAAGTAACGGCCAGGTATCGATCAGCCAATTCTGGTACCATAGCCTGACCAACGCGCTCATTGCTCGAAACATTGCCCTCACAACAGCATTTAATAACCCATCCGAAGCCTATCTGGCCGGATTGCTTCACGATATCGGCAAACTCCTGCTCTGGGTTGCTTTTCCGGAAACATACGCACCGTTTTTTCACAAAAGCTCACACCTCCAGAACCATCACCTCACCCTTCTCGAAGAGAAGAAGTTCAACATCAACCATTGTGCCGCAGGAGCCTGGCTCTGCGAGGAATGGCGACTGCCCGTACTCCTCACGGACGCCATCCGTTATCATCATCACTCTCTTGAAGAGGTTGAACAGGCTCTTCCGCTGACCAGAATCGCCTACCTTGCCGATCTGCTCAGCTACTGTACAGGCACCAGCAATGAAAGCTGTCTGGAAGCCGCCGACCGTCTCTTCGGTTTGTCTCCTCAACAGGTCCATACTCTGTATGACGGGGTTGAAGAACAGATCGGGGTACTTGCCGATCAGCTCGGTATACATATCTCACGGCAAGACAGAACCTCAGACAGACAGGTCTCAGAGCCGGTACATTCGCAGGAGGACGACGTTTGCAGAAATTCGGCTGACCAAAATCATAAAGTTTTGCAGATGAGCAATCTGTATAACAGACTTCTTGCCGCAGAGGGTCCCGAACAGGTTCTTCCGGCCGTTGAAGAGGGATTAAAAAGACTTTTTAACTGCAGCACCTTCCTCATCATGGTTCTGGACCGACAGTCCGGTGACCTGGTCGGTGTAACCGCTCCCAACAGTCAGCTGTCTCGGCAGTTCAACAGTCTTACCTTTTCGCCTCAGCAGTACTCTAACAGCCTCCCGGGAAACGCTCTTGTTCATCAGCAACGTCTGCACGTCTTTACAACTGAAGCGGAGAAAGAGCCGGTTCGCCCCCTGGATGCCAGGTTGCTCCGCCTATTGGGAACAAAAGGAATGCTCGGGGTACCGATGGTTTACAAGAAGGAAGTCCAGGGACTTCTCCTTATCGGCTTAACTGATGGAGTCGCTGACGAATCCGACAGTCAATGGGTGGTCCTGCAACTGCTGGCAAACCATGCAGCCATCTGTTTTTACATGAAGCACCTGGAAAGACTTCAGACCGAACAACTCGCTGTTGAGCGAATACGGACTGCAGACATCACCGCCAAAAAACTCATCAACGAGTTAAACGATCCGTTAACAACACTTCGCCGGCATCTCTATACTGTCGAAAAAAGATATCAGCATGGTGAATCGATCACAAACGAGCTGACTCATCTCAGCGATGAGTGCAGCCGACTCGATCATGTCATTCTGGCCATGATGGATCATACCGGAAAAAAATGCAAAACCTGACGCCGTCTTGATCCGTTGCCAAACCGCATCCGATCTGTTTCCCCGGTATCGTGTCAGGGGTTCTTTTTTATGCCCTTTTTTTCCTTAAACCTTTCAGCTAGTCCGACACCTCATCCGACCGGCGATCGACGAAAAAGGGCTTGTCTTCACTGATTTTACATTGGAAGCTCCCGATACACCTGATGCCTTCTCCTGAAATCAGGGCAGGCGGGCAACGATTACCTTTCCGGCGTTCCGCGCCAATTCCAGGCTGCGTTTCTGTTTGGCTGCATCGGCTGCTGCCCTGTCGGCAAACGTTCCTGTTATGCGCGGTTCGGGTTTGATTAGTACCAGATGATGGTCTTTACGGACCCACAACGTGCTGCCGTCCCAGAAACTTTCATCGCCCAGGTCAGAAAACAGACGCAAGAACGAGGCAGCGTATGCACTGTTTTTCCGGGCACGGAGCTGCCGCACCATGACATCGGCTGCGGAATCGTATATTCCCTCATCACCGATGGTGACATCAGTGCAGTAGGTAACAGTTACCCCGAACACGCCTCCGTCTTCTTTATAAAAGTAACGGCAACTGCTCCCTGCCGGCGAGACGGCACTACCGGCAACACCCTGAGAAACCGATGTCTGCAGAAGTTCAGAGGCATCGGTCCGAGTGAAAAGCAGGCAGGCATCAGGACGATCCGCTCCCCAAAGAAGTACGGGATGTGTTAACCAAAGAAACAGGGCCGCTGCCAGTACCCGGCGATATGGTTGCATACGTACACCTCTTACGAAAAATTGTGAAATTATCCAGAAGTCCGGCATCCATTTCCATGAAGATCTCTCAGCAGATAAAAGGAGGAGCCGCCGTGACCGTAGTAACGTACTGATGCTCAGTTCTCACTCAAACAAAAAAAGGAGGACAGATCAACACCTCATACTTTTTTTTATGAACCTGCGTTTTTCCTTCAACCGGCTGCCCGACACAGCCTGCTGTATCCTTGAACAGCTTTTTTTCATGTACAACACTGACACTGTGGACCAGCAAGACTCCGGTGGCCGAGCGGAGGTGACATCGCGGTCATGATCGGTCCGGCCAACTCAACAGTACCTGTTCAGACAACGGATCCTGCCTGAGAACAGTCTGAAGCCGGCACAGAATAAACAGTCACAACACAGGATCGCCCTTGACAAATCGATCACTAACATGCTGACCAGATCGTTCATCATCGCCCCTATACACACGAGGTGAGCGGAGATGAGTCAACAGGTACTCCGCCCTGACTCTGGAGACATTACCCCTGAAAGGTTTTAACGTTACAATCGGCTTCGCGCACCCCGGTCTGTTCTTTACTGTGGAGTCCTGGTTGCGAACACACATAAGTTATTGAGGTTTTGGGGAAAGAGACAGGAAAGGTTTGAATATCTCAGAAAGCGGCATGACTGTCACAGGAAGCGTGGTTCCGGACAGAGACACCAAATCGCTGATACGTTCTTAAAAGAGACCGGATCATCGCCTGTGTACCATAACGGTCGGCAACAGTTTTATGCTGTTTTTCCATACGTTCAGGGTCACGGCGAGGTATCATGGCAAGTTCCTGCAGTGCCTGAGAAGCAGCGGTCACATCACCATAACCTACCAGCCGGTAGTCTTCAACCAACCCGAGCACTTCATTGGTCGATGCTTGAGGGCAGGCCAGCACGGGAAGACCGTTGAGCAGACTCTGAACAAGAGACTGGGAAATACCTTCAGCCTCGTAAGAGGAAAAAAAGAACAGATCAAAGGCGCTGAGGTAATGCTCCGGTTGCTCCTGATGGCCGGCAAAAATCACCCGGTCACTGACACCCAATTCGTTTGCAAGAGCCTTGAGCCGCGGAAGTTCTTCACCATCACCGACCAGCATGAAGCGGAAGCAGTCCGGCATCACCGCTGCAGTCCGTAAAAAAAATGTCAGCCCTTTATAATGACGACAGAATGCGACATTACCCACAAGGATGTCGTTGTCGGCAATACTGTAATACTGTCGGATCGAGTTACGGTGATACCGGGAAAAACGAAAACGCGCCTCATCATTGCCGGTTGAAAGAACAACCAACCTGTCCGGCGAAATACCTTCCAGGGTCAACTGATCTGCAATTGCCGCGCTGCACGTAAAAATTATATGGGGAAGGAATCTATAGCTGAATGTTGAGGAGATCGGTGCCAAAACATGACGCGTACGGATAATGAACGGGACACCGTAAAAACGGGCAACAATTCCTGCCATCCAGGAGTCTTCCGAGGAATGGGTATTGATTACCGCCGGTTTAAGAGTCCGGATAATCGTAATCAGATCCCGCCAGGACCAAAGATTGAATTTAGCAAATTTTTCAACTGGATAGACAGGTATCTTCTCAGCCTGAGCACGCTGCGCCAGCTCGCTTTCCCGGGGAACAATCAGACCGACGCGAAACCCGTATCTGCGCAACTCTTTGAGTTCCGTAAGAACACGGATTTCCTGTCCTCCCCAGGAACGGCTCCAGTCAGTATGAAGAACCAATGGGTGCTGCTCGACCAATTGCATTTTTTAAATCCAGCCTCTGTGCATGCAGCAACACCTGATCTTCATTAAAGACGGATCAATGTTGTATACATGAGTTATATTTAAATGATCCGCACGGACTACTTCAAAAAGAGGTGTTGAAGTATAAAATAAAGATATATGTTCGATATCACATATGGGTGTTTTTTAATCATACTGAAAGAAATTCGAACCATCAGTCAAAAGCTGCTATCGTCAGCGGCGTTTGTACAATACTTTTTACTTTGTAAGGATAATTACATCCTTTCTCTCAAAAGACGGGGTTAATGCCGGAATGATCAGCAAAATCATGCGATACACAGGGCCTGAAATGCACCAAGGCTGCTTAAAATACAAAACAGAGAATTGCAATTATTTAGTTGTTCTTGAAAAATATTTTTTTCTGCCGGAACTGACGCCCTGATTAGCGCATACTTTCTTTGGACTAGACAGAATATTGATTCCATTCAACAGGCACGGAAGACAATCATATTCAAGGTAGTTCCCGCCTTTACAGCTCCGATCTTCGGTTTGCGGTCTGAATCTCTTCATTTTTCCATTCAGAGCAATCCGGCATCTTCTCTATTGTCCACGGTCAACAAATCAGAGTATGGCATGAAAAGTTTCCTTAACGGGAAAAGATGCACCTACTCACCCTCTTTCCATAACTTCTCAGCCGGTCGAATCTGCCCGGGAACATGTCCGCTCAATGAAAATTGAACTGCCCGGCGATCGTTCCTGTGACGGAGTCTTGTTGAAAACCGCATCGCTCTCCACGTTTTGAGTATCTGCATACAACTCGACCTTGTCAGACAGAAGATTATTACTTCTGAAAAAACCGCTCCAAAGGGAAAAACAGTCCCTTCTTCCACAACCCTTTACGAAAGAGT
>JAAYDD010000309.1 GCA_012729435.1 Desulfobulbus sp. | reverse complement strand
GATGAAACCCTGGACTTTGATTATACTGCCCCAACCCTGGAAGGGCATCATCTGCATGCTGCTCTCTTTTGCCGGTGCCTATGGTATAGCACTGCTTTGCATCAGGTTGACCCCGATGTGGGTACCGGCCGAAACCTTCCAGGGGCTTGAAGCAGCCAAAGGTGTTACAGAGGTACACCGGTTTCTCTGGCTCCATGCGGCTGAGATTGCCGGGTTTACGCTCATCCCTTTTCTGATCTGGCATCATTACTTCGATGATATGGCTCCCGGGAGCAATAAGGACGGCTGGGGCGCATTTTTCTTCCGTACCATCGGAGTCTGTGTATTTGCCGCAATCAGTTACTGGATCTATTACTACGGTAATTTCGGCCACTGGGCTCTGGGTAATCATCACATGACCGATCTGGCGGAACGATTTCCCCACGGTGAATCGCTCGTCTGGAACTTCTGGTGGATTATTCCGCTGTTATGGAACGAGTGGTTTTTCCACAAATGGCCGTTTTATGTTGCCGACGGGCATGAATGATATTGAAGATCTGTTTCTGACAAGTTAGTTGTTGACGTGATCCGTAGAGGTGCATTTTTACTGTGAACAAGAGGAGTGGGTATGAATTTTGATTTAACCGAGGAACAAAAACTGATCCAGGATACGGCGCGTGATTTTGCCAGAGAAGAACTGGAGCCAATGGCAGCCAAACTGGATCAGGAAAAAGATCGACCCGCCCTGCTTGCCAATCTGAAAAAGCTGGCAGAGTTGGGATTTATGGGGCTGAACATCAAAGAGACGTATGGTGGTGCCGAGGCCGGCGTGGTCGCCTTCAGTGTTGCCATGACCGAAATCGCACGAGCCTGTGCTTCGACAGCGGTTACAGTCTCAGTGAACAACATGGTCTGTGAAGTTATTCAGACCATCGGCTCTGAAGAGCAGAAAATGCACTATATCCCGAAGATCTGTTCAGGAGAGTACGCAGCCGGCAGCTTCGGTCTGACGGAGACCTCCGCCGGGTCTGATCCTTCGGGAATGAGCACCACGGCGGTGAAGGATGGTGACTCATACATCCTCAACGGCTCCAAGATCTTTATCACCAGTGCTCCGTATGCAGGCGTATTCGTTGTCTGGGCGGTGACCGACAAAGAGGCGCCCAAGGGAAAAGGTATCAGCTGTTTCCTGATCGAGGCCGGCACGCCGGGGCTGACCATTGGCAAGGAAGAACACAAGATGGGGCAGCACGCCTCTGCGACCAACGAGCTGATTTTTGATAACTGCAGAGTACCGGCTTCAGCGATGATGGGTAAACCGAATGACGGCTTTCGTATAGCAGTCGCTGAACTGGCCGGAGGCCGGATCGGGATCGGTTCACTTGGTCTGGGCATCGGTTTGGCGGCCATGGACCGGGCGACCCGATATGCTACTGAACGCGTTCAGTTTAACCAGAAGATCAGTAATTTTCAGGCGATACAGTGGATGATCGCCGATTCGTACACCGAACTCGAGGCAGCCCGGCTGCTCCTGCTCAATGCAGCTTTCCGCAAGGAACAGGGACGTCCCTTTGCTAAAGAGGCCTCCATGGCCAAACTGTATGCCACGGAGAGTGCCAACCGGGCCTGCTACAATGCCATGCAGATACTTGGCGGTTATGGCTACACACAGGATTTTCCGATAGAACGCTACACCCGCGATGTACGCATCACCACAATCTATGAAGGAACGAGTGAAATTCAGCGTCTGATTATCGCCCGCGAGATCCTTCGCGGGTTGTCGGTCTGAACAACAAGGAGGAGAATATGAGCACGGATAAACGCATCACCCTGCAGCAGGCTGCTGAGATCGTCAAAAACGGCTCAAGTCTGACTTTTTCAGGATTTACCATCTGGCGACGACCGGTCGCTGTTGTCTATGAACTGATTCGTCAGCAGAAACGGGGGCTCCATCTCATTGAGGTGAATGGCGGACCGCAGACCGAATTTCTGGTCGGAGCCGGTTGTGTTGATATCTGGGAATCCTGTTGGGTCGGTCATGAGCTGTACGGCAAGTATGGAGCCAACCTGTCACGCAAGGTGGGCAAGAAAGAGATCCTCGTGGAAGATTACAGCCACGCTGAGATGCTCTTTCGGTTTACCGCGGCTGCCATGGGCGCCCCCTATGCAGTCACACAGACATCGCTAGGCACGGATATTCATAATCCGGAATACGATGTTTTAGGTCGAGCCGGCAAACGCGACGGTAAACGGATCGGCAAGCAGAAGTATGTGTACACTGATGATCCCTTTTTTGATGCGGGTCCGCAGGTCCTGATCCCGGCAGCTAAAGTTGATGTGGCTATTCTTTGTGTGCAGCAGGTCGGAGAAGAGGGAACCGTACGGATCAGCGGTCAGCTGTACTCTGACACTGAAGTTGCCCGGGCCGCTGATATCACTATTGTGGTGGCGGAAGAGATTGTTCCGGAGTCCTATCTCCGTCGCGATGCCGATCATAACACGATCTCCAGCTTTGAGGTCGACTACATCGTTGAATGTCCTTTTGGTGCACATCCCACCGGCATGTTCGGTAAATACGATGTCGACGGCGCCTTTCTCAAGGACTTTTTTACCAACACCCGTACCCAGGAAGGTTTTGATGCCTTTGCAAAAGAATGGATTTTCGGCCTTGATCACATTGGCTATCTGGAGAAACTCGGCTGGTCGCGCATGCTGAACCTTCGGGCCAATACCGCCCTCAACTACAAACCCCGCAGATAGAAGGGAGGAAGAAAGATGAGTAACTATGCATCGCCTGAAGAGTACGGTCTGGCTGATCTGCTCTGTTGTGCCGCCTCTCGGCAAGTACGAGATAATGAGATTGTTTTTGCCGGCACCGGTCTGCCGATGGTGGCCATCATGCTGGCTCAGAAAACCCATGCTCCCAATCTCAAACTCATTTTTGAGGCCGGTACTCTTGACGGCCGGCCGCCGGAACTGCCGACCTCGGTCGGGGATGCCAGGTGTGAAACCGGAGCCTCCCGGTCCACCGGCCTGTTTGACACCTTTTCCATAGCCCAGCGCGGCTATGTCGATCTCGGTTACCTTGGCGGAGCCGAGATCGACCAGTACGGCAACGTCAACACCACCTGTATCGGCAACTACCTGGAGCCTGACCTTCGTCTGACCGGCAGCGGAGGCAATCCGGACATCAACTCCTTCGCCCGGCGGACCGTCTTCATCATGGTCCATGAGAAGCGCCGTTTTGTCGAGCACGTCAGTTACATCACGAGTCCCGGCTGGCGGGTCAGGAAATGGCCGGGCGGTGAATGGGTCCATCGCCGTGAACTCTACGGCGCCGCCTTTCGGGGAGGGCCGTCCGCTGTCATCAGTACCGCCGGCGTTTTCGGTTTTGATCAGGAGGACGGGCACATGTATCTGGAAACATATCATCCTGGTAAGACTGTTGATGAAATCAGGGACCTCTGCCAGTTTGACCTTGATGTCTCCCGGGTGAAGGGTGAAACCGAGCCGCCGACCAAAGAGGAGCTTTACTTCATCCACGATGTGCTTGATCCGGATGAGATCTTCATTCCCAAGGTGAAGAAAGCCTGAGGCTTTACCAGTCCGTACAGGGCCGGTTGTTCTTCTTCAGAACATCCGGCCTTTTTTTTACCTGTTGCACATCGGCACTTATCCGTTCTTGACAAGTTATAGGCAGAAGGATATTGAGAAATCCTTTGATTGCTCATCTCCAAGTACCGTGCATGACATCAGACATCATCGAGGAGTATTCCTATGCCCAATAATCAGGACCTTGCACCCATTCTTGCCGGGTATGAGAGGACCCGTGAAAACCTCATTCCCCTGTTGCAGGAGGTGCAGGATCGTTTCCACTATCTTTCGGTTGAATCGGTTCAGGCTGTGGCAGACCACCTGCAGCTGTCTGCAAACGATGTCTACGGAGTGGCCACCTTTTATGCCCAGTTCCGCTTTGTGCCGCCTGGCCGCCATCATATCAAGGTCTGTGAGGGAACGGCCTGCCATGTCCGTGGTTCAGACAGGATTCTTGAAAATATCAGTCGGTTAACCGGCATCGTCCCCGGTCAGACCAGTGCCGACGGTCAATTCAGCCTGGAACGGGTCGCCTGTTTCGGGTCCTGTGCTCTGGCCCCCGTGATGGTGATAGACGAGAAAGTGTACGGCCGGATGACCGCTTCCAAAACGACCAGGCTCATTGAGGACAAAAAATGAGTTTTGCAGCGCAACAACAACAGGCCCGGACAGCCTGGCAGACTTTTGAAGATCCTGACCGCCAGCGTGTTCTCATCGGTTCTGCAACCTGCGGCAGAGCAGCCGGCTCCCTTGAGGTGCTCCGTGCCTTTCAGAGCGAACTCCAGAAACAGGGACTGCATGACACTGTTGATATCTATGAGGTCGGCTGTCTGGGAATGTGCTATGCCGAGGTGCTTGTCGAAATACGCGGCCGTGACGGCCGGCGCATACTGTATCAGAGCGTTGAACCGAAGCATGTGGCGGATCTGGTGGCAACCCACCTGGTTGGCAACGAGGTCTACACTCCTAAAGTGCTGGCCCTGATGAACGGCTCTGATGCAGAGATTCCCGCATTTGCCGATTTGCCCATGATCCGTCATCAGGAACGGATTGTCCTGCGCAACTGCGGCTATATCGACCCCACACGAGTTGATCACTATCTTGCCCGCGGCGGCTACAGCGGCATGGCGAAAGCCCTGGCCATGAGACCCGAGCAGGTCATTGAAGAGATCAAGACATCCGGTCTGCGCGGCCGGGGCGGTGCCGGTTTTCCCACTGGTGTTAAATGGGGTTTTGCCCGCAGTACGCCTGCAGAACAGAAGTATGTTATCTGCAATGCCGATGAAGGTGATCCCGGCGCGTTCATGGATCGCTCCGTGCTTGAGGGAGATCCGCACGCCGTGCTCGAAGGGTTGCTGATTGCCGGTTATGCCATCGGTGCGACCGTCGGCTACGTGTACTGCCGCGCTGAATACCCCTTAGCCATCGAGCGGCTGCAGGATGCCATAGCCCAGATGCGTGAACGCGGCTTTCTGGGGAACAACATCCTTGGTTCCGGATTTGATTTTGACATTACAATCAAGAAAGGTGCGGGCGCCTTTGTCTGCGGTGAAGAAACCTCACTGATGCAGAGCATCGAGGGGAAGAGGGGCATGCCGCTCTCCAAACCGCCGTTTCCTGCTGTTTCCGGACTCTTTGGAAAACCAACCAACATTAACAATGTTGAAACCCTGGCAGCAGTCTCGGCAATTATGGAAAAAGGGGCGGACTGGTACACCTCCTTTGGAACAGAAAAGAGTCCCGGCACCAAGACCTTTGCGCTTGCCGGCAAAATTACCCGGACCGGACTCATCGAAGTGCCCATGGGAATCAGCCTGCGCACCATTATTGATGAGATCGGCGGCGGTGTCCTTGACGGTAAAGGTTTCAAGGCTGTTCAAACCGGCGGACCTTCAGGCGGCTGTATTCCGGCACAGTTCATTGACCTTGCCGTTGATTATGAAAGGCTGGCTGAAGTCGGTTCAATCATGGGGTCTGGCGGGATGATCGTCATTGACGACGAATCGTGCATGGTTGACATGGCCCGCTACTTCCTCACCTTCACCGAAAATGAGTCCTGCGGCAAATGTGTCCCGTGCCGGATGGGAACACAGCATCTTCTCCGTATTCTGACTGCAATAACCGAAGGAAGAGGAGAACCCGGGCAGATAGAGGTCTTGGAGCGGATCGGCGATACCATGAAAAACGCCTCGCTCTGCGGGTTGGGGCAGACGGCAGCCAATCCTGTTCTGACTACCCTGCAGTATTTTGGCGATGAATATCGCGCCCATATCGAAGACCATAAGTGTCCGGCAGGAGTCTGCAGGGCCCTTATCCGGTTTGATATTGATCAGCTGCGCTGTACAGGCTGCGGTGCCTGTGTTCGGGCCTGCCCGGTACAGGCGATCAGCGGCAATAAAAAAGAGCCGCACGTCCTTGATCAGGAACTGTGCATTCGCTGCGGCTCCTGTCGTCTGGTCTGCAAATTCGACGCGGTTCAGGTCAGCTGAGTTCTGAACGCGTGCTGCACCATACTTTTGAGGAAATATCATGGGGATTGTCAGTTTAACCATTAATGGCCGTCCGGTTGAAGTGGAAGCCGGAACAACGGTGTTGGAAGCTGCTCGTACAGCCGGTATCAACATTCCCACCATCTGTGCCCATAAGGATCTGAACCCGTATGGATCTTGCCGGATGTGCATAGTCGAGATTGAGGGAGTGCGCGGGTATCCGACCTCCTGCACCACTCCGGTGGCGCCCGGCATGCGCGTTACCACCGAATCGGAACGTCTTGCCACCCTGCGTAATCGTACCCTGGAGCTCATGTTCTCCGGACATCCGAACAGCTGCCTTGTCTGCCTCCACCGCGAGGCATGCGAACAGTACCGGCCGCAGGCTGTCAAAGCGGCACGGTCAACCCGCTGCGGTTTCTGCGCCAACCGCGATGAGTGTGATCTGCGGGCCATGGCATTACGGGCGGGAAGCAAAGAGCTTGATCTGCCGACCCTCTATGGCTCATATACGCTGGAACGCAATGATCCGTTCATGGATCGTGACTATAACCTCTGTGTTCTTTGCGGGAGATGCTGGCGCATCTGTGAGAAAATTCATGGTCAGCCTGCCATTTCCATTATCAACCGGGGCAAGTGGGCCCGTATCGGGACCGCTTTTTCTCAAAGTCATCTCTATTCCGGCTGTACTTTCTGCGGCGCCTGCATTGATATCTGTCCCACCGGAACCCTGACCGACCGGTTTGCCCGCTGGCACGGGAAGCCGGACAGGGAGATTGCATCGACCTGTCTTCTGTGCAGCGAGGGCTGTTCGATCATCTCTCAGAGCAAGCAGGGACAGCTGCTGGCCAATGTCATGATCGGGTTTGATCGTACCGACAGCCTCTGCGCTCTGGGGCGTTTTGCCTACGCTCAGATCGTTAACACCGGCCTCCGTTTGATCCGCCCCATGGAGCGTGAAGGGGAAGACCTGATTCCCACTGATTGGGAGGCGGCACTGGAGACTGCCGCAGCTCGCCTGCTGACTGCAAAGAAGAAGACTGCAACTGTCATTTCTGAAACGATTACCCGCGAAGAACGGTTTCTCTACAAGGAGTTGACCCGGTGTCTCGGCGGCGAGCTGTTCGTGCTCCAATCGTCAGAAAATGAGGATAATGCGGTAGCCGCCGCCCTGGCTGCAGCTGTGCAGAAGGGCGATATTCAGGCGCTTATTGTAAATGGCGCACTCTTACCGGCTGCAGTGGTGGAACAGATACCGTTTGTCCTGGCAATCGACTGTCTGCCCTCTGAAATATCGCGTCTGGCCACCGTTGTGTTGCCGGCCGCAATTCTCAGTGAAACTGAAGGCAGTTTCCGGACAAGCTCCGGGGTGATAAAGAATATCGCTGCCGCGAGTGTGGCTCCCGGCTATGCCCGGCCGGAGTGGTCGATTCTCTGTGATCTTGGCCGGGCAATGAAATTTGACGGTTTTTCGTTTCAAACGGCCGCCGAGGTCGGCGATCTCATCAGCGATGATCCGGCTCCTGAAATATTTGCAGGAAATCCCCGGCACAATGTCCGTGAATTACCGCTTCGTTTCCGGGGACACGATCTCGTTGATATTGTTCCGGCACTCGATGCATTCAGTCCGCTCCACAGTGTGAAGGCGGCGCAGATTGAGGAGACAGCGGATGGGGGGTTTCCGATCCTTGAGAAAAAGGAGATTGTCCCCAATATGCACTTTTATAAAATCCACGCACCCCAGGTCGCCGGATTCGCACAGCCCGGACAGTTTGTCATTCTCATGGCCCGGGAGACCTCCGAGCGCTCGCCCTTCACACTCGTGGATTGGAATAAAGAAGAGGGGTGGATCTCCCTGGTCATTGAAGAAGTCGGACGTTCCAGCCGCGAGCTGGCTTCACTGCAGACCGGGGGGCGTATTGCCCATGTCAGCGGCCCGCTGGGCATGCCTTTGACCATAGAAAGGAAAGGGACGGTACTGCTCGGGGGAGGCTGCTACGGAATCGGAGCCATCTACCCGCTGGCCAGAGCTCTTCATCAGGCCGGAAACCGGGTGATCTGCGCGATTGAGGCATCCTCCTCTTATCTTCTCTATCAACAGGCAGAACTGCAAGAAGTCTGTGATGAGCTGCTCGTAGCGACCAAAGACGGCAGCGCCGGTGTTCGCGGCGGTGTCCAGGAGATCCTGTCGTGGGTTGCAGGACAGGAACCCATCCACCAGTTCATCGCCATCGGCTGCACTTTTATGATGCGCATGGTGACCGAACTGAGCCGGACACTCAAGATCCCGACCCTGGTCGCTTTGAATCCGATCATGGTTGATGGTACGGGTATGTGCGGTGCCTGTCGGGTTTCCATAGATAAGACAACCCGTTTTGCCTGTATTGACGGGCCGATTTTCGACGGTCACGGGGTGGACTGGGATGAACTGGCCTCACGACGCAGCGCGTACGCCCGTCAGGAAGTGGAGGCCCTGTCGCAACAGGTTGATCTGAATGAGCTGGTGCTTCGACCTGCCGGAGAAAGCTGCGGTTGCGGCGGTCATTAACAAGGAAACAGATAGAGTGCCATGAAAACATCCAACGATGTTCAACAGGAAAAGAACACCTCTCCCAAGAAAACACGGGTCAAGATTCCCCGTCAGCCCATGCCGGAGCAGGATCCGCGCCGCCGGCGCTACAACTTTGAAGAGGTACCGCGCGGCTACAGTGAAGAGACAGCGATGCTGGAGGCTTCACGATGCATTCAGTGTAAAAAACCAGGCTGTGTAGCCGGTTGTCCGGTCAACATCAATATCCCCGCCTTTATTAAACTGATAGCGGAAGGCCGCTTTGTCGACGCCCTGCTCAAATTAAAAGAACAGACTGCACTGCCGGCGGTCTGCGGTCGGGTCTGTCCGCAGGAAACCCAGTGCGAGGCACAGTGTATCCTCGGGAAGAAGGGTGAACCTGTTGCCATCGGCAGACTGGAACGTTTTGCGGCTGACTATGCGCGCAGGCACGGGCATGTGCCGGACCCGGTGAAGGCGACGGCCACCGGCAGACGGGTGGCCGTTATCGGTTCCGGGCCTGCAGGAATTACTGTGGCCGGTGAGCTGGCCCGCTGGGGACATGAGGTGGTGGTGTACGAAGCCCTGCACCTTGCCGGCGGTGTACTCATGTACGGCATACCACAGTTTCGTCTACCCAAGGAAATTGTGCAGTATGAGATCAAGGCCCTGCAGCGGCTTGGTGTTAAAATTCTGACGGATTATGTGATCGGTAAATCTGAAACCGTCCCACAGCTTCTCAGACAAGGATTTGATGCCGTATTCATTGCCACCGGTGCAGGACTTCCCGTGTTCTTAGGCATACCGGGAGAAAACGCCATCGGCGTGTTTTCCGCCAACGAATTTCTCACCCGTGCAAACCTGATGCGGGCCATCGATTTTCCTCATTTTGCCACCTCACCGATTCGTCCGCGGCGCGCCGTAACCGTTGGCGGCGGTAATGTGGCCATGGACGCTGCCCGAACAGCGCTGCGGCTCGGTAGTGAATCAACCATTGTCTATCGGCGGAGCAAGGCTGAAATGCCGGCAAGAGCCGAAGAGGTCCACCATGCTGAGGAAGAGGGAGTGGTCTTTCATCTCCTGACCAATCCTGTGCAGATTCTTTTTGATGCCCGAAACCGGGTGACCGGTGTGGAGTGCCTGCGCATGGAGCTCGGTGAACCCGATGCATCCGGGCGACGCCGTCCGATGCCGGTCAAGGGTAGTGAGTTTGTCGTACCTGCAGACACCGTTATCGTGGCCATCGGTAATCAGCCTAATCCGCTGGTTCCGCAGACTTCACCGGAGATTACGACGAGCCGATGGGGAACAATCATCGCTGATTCCGAAACGATGATGACCTCCATGCCCGGGGTCTTTGCCGGCGGCGATATTGTTTCCGGTGCAGCAACAGTGATCAGCGCCATGGGACAGGGAAAGAAGGCGGCCTGTGCCATGCACCGCTATCTGACCGGTCAGGAACCTCCTCAACTTTGAGCACAGTGCTGCTGTTGCAGTACGGGTCTTACTGTCTGTCGGCTTCCTTCCAAAAAACGATGTTTTATGTCAAGACACCGTGTATGTCAGGTAAAGGTGTGGTATCCCTGATCATCGGTATACTGTCCAACTCTCTGCAAACTGCCTTTTTTGGAAAAATAGTATGAAACGTCTCATCCTCACTGTACTTCTGATGCTGCCGCTCTTTACCCCGATTCTGTCTTACGGGCGGGCCCCCTTGCAGTCCCTTTCTCAGGATCCGTACGCCTCGGCGCTCGTCCTTGACGCGGAAAGCGGTAAGGTCTTATTCGAAGAGAATGCCGATGCCACGATTTATCCGGCCAGCGTGCTTAAGCTGATGACCCTTTATGTTATTCTCGATCGGGTTGATAAAGGTGCCCTTCGTCTGGATGAGATGGTCCCGGTTACGGTGGAGGCGGCAAGAATAGGCGGATCGCAGGTCTATCTTGATCCACGGGAGCAGTTTCCGGTTGATGAGCTGCTCTACGCCCTCATGGTGCAGTCGGCTAATGATGCGGCTGTAGCACTCGCTACGCACGTCACCGGCTCCACAGAAGGATTTGTCGCCCTGATGAATCAGAAGGCCCGGGAGTTGGGAATGACAAAAAGCCGTTTTAATTCAGTGCATGGCCTGCCGCCGGGAAAAGGACAGGAACCGGATACAACCACTGCCCGCGATCTCGCCATCCTGTGCCGGGAACTTGTTAAACATCCTCAGGCCTTGAACTATACAAGCACCCGGACAAGAGACTTTCGCGACGGAAAGTTCATTATGCGCAACCATAATAAATTGCTCGGTCAGGTCAACGGGGTGGATGGCTTGAAAACCGGATACTATCAGGCCGCCGGATTTTCCATTGCAGCAACTGCACAGCGCAGCGGCGTGCGTATCATTGCACTGGTTATGGGAAGCAAGGACAGAAAGGTCCGGGACGCCAAGGCAACAGAACTGCTGAACAAGGGCTTTACCCTCATTCCGCCGAAGATGGAGGCAGTGGCAGTGCCTGCCCAGCAGGGCGCAGCCGCCACCGGTACCGGCATAACCTTTGCGACTCAGCAGACAGCGGATCCTGACGTATCTTCTGATACCGCAGAACAGCAGAACAAATCGGCAGGTGCCGGTGCAAAGGGCGGGGGCAGCCTGGGGCTGTTGTTTATAGGCATCGGTATCGGTTTCCTCTTCTTTCTGTTTGTCCTGGGAGGTGTTATCCTCTTTATGAAACGGAGAGCCGCTAATGTCCGCTCCCGTTACAGAAGCAGGTGATAAATCCGCGGTGTTCAGACCCCGGGCGCATAAACTCCTTGACAACAGCATGTTGCAAGGAGTTTTTTGTTGGAGTGTCAGGAAAATAGACTGATATGGCTGGTGAGAATCCAAGGAAGTCTTATTTTATGAGGAATGTACAAACAATCCGATATCAGATTTTAAGGAGAACATCACCATGATCCGATTACGTAATGTTACCCGATGGCTGTTGTCGGTTGCTGTAGGGGCAACCTTTGTTGTCGACAACCAGGCTGTCGGCGGACCGGAAGAGCCGCTTGCCTCCGGCCTGAATACCGCGCAGCAGAAGGTGGCGCTCTTTGCCGGCGGATGCTTCTGGTGCATGGAGTCACCTTTTGAGCAGTTGAGAGGAGTCTTCACCGTTGAGTCCGGTTATACAGGGGGAAACACGACAAACCCCACGTATGAAAACTATGCGGCCGGCGGTCATGTCGAGGCTGTCCGTATCGTCTATGATCCGAGCCAGATCACCTACAAAGAGCTTCTTGACACATTCTGGCGTCAGATTGACCCGACCGATGCGGGTGGACAGTTTGTTGATCGTGGATCCGGCTATACCTCTGCAGTCTTTTATGAGGACGAGGAGCAACGGATCGAGGCTGAGCAGTCAAAGAAAGAGCTGGCATCCAGCGGCCGTTTTTCAAAACCGCTGGTTACTCCGATTCTTCCGGCAAAACCGTTTTATCGTGCCGAAGAATACCATCAGGGTTTTCATAAAAAAAATCCGTTTCATTACACCAACTACCGGCAGGGTTCCGGACGGGACAGTTTCCTTAACAAAGTTTGGGCGCAACCCGCCACAACAGTGCCGAACGAGAAGGAGCTTCGTGAACGCCTGACGCCGCTGCAGTATGAAGTGACACAGAAAAATGGTACTGAGCCGCCGTTTAACAATGCCTACTGGAACAACGAGCAGGAAGGCGTGTATGTTGATATTGTCTCCGGTGAACCGTTATTCGCCTCCACAGACAAGTTTGACTCGGGAACAGGCTGGCCGAGTTTTACCAGGCCTCTTGTGCCTGAAAACATAGTGGAGAGGGCTGACTGGAGTTTACTTACCCGTCGCACTGAAGTACGAAGCAGGAACGGGAACTCTCATCTGGGTCATGTGTTCAGGGATGGGCCGCTGCCAACCGGACTGCGATACTGTATCAACTCCGCGGCTCTGCGGTTTGTCCCGAAAGAACAGCTGGATCAGGAAGGGCTTGAACAATTCAAAACTCTATTTGGAACGGACCGATGATTCAACGACAAAGAAAAAGTGTACTGCAATGGGTTGCTGCGCTCGTCGCGACTGCGGTTGTTTTAATGGTCACGGGTCTTCAGGCTGGAGAACTTCAGCAGAAACTAGCTGCAGAAAGTGCCATCGAGCAGGTGATGCAGCGAGGTGTACTCCGGGTCGGGCTTGATGTCTTTGTTCCCTGGGCCATGAAGGATAAAAAAGGGGAACTCATCGGTTTTGAGATAGATATCGCACGGCAGCTTGCCCGGGATATGGGGGTTAAAATTGAATTTGTACCGACGAAATGGTCCGGCATCATCCCCTCGCTTATTGCCGGTAAGTTCGACATCATCATCGGCGGTATGACCTTAACCGCGGAGCGCAACCTCAAGATCAACTTTACGGACCCGTATTACTTTACAGGTCAGGGAGTACTTGCGCACAAGAAGATGACCGAGGGGTGGAAGCTGGACAATTTCAACAGAACTGAGGTCACTATAGCGGCCCGTCTCGGCTCAACCGCAGCACTTGCCGCCAAGGAGAGGTTTCCAAAAGCAACTCTTCGACTTTTCGATGATGAGCCGGCTGCTGTGCAGGAGGTGAGGAACGGTCGGGCACATGCCATGGTTGCCGGTCAGCCGCTCCCGGTTCACAGTGCGGCTGCCAATCCTGAACTGCTCAAGGCCTATCCGGAGCAGCTGATGGCAGAACCCATTTGCATGGGAGTTCGGAAAGGTGACATTGACACTCTTAACTTCTTAAATAACTGGATAACGGCAGAGAGGAACAGGAACTGGATAGATAAACGCCGTCATTACTGGTTTGAAACAACAGACTGGCAAGAACTTGTCCAATAAAACCTCGAGTATTTCTTTAACCTTGTTCGGATCTGTCAAAGTCCGGCGTTTCACACGCCTCGACGGCCTGCTCCTGCTCTTTTTCTGTGCCCTTGCCGGAGTGTTCGCCTACCGGATCCTGGTGTACCTGCAGTATGACTGGCAGTGGGAAAAAATCCCTCAATTTCTCTTTCGCTACGATACAGACTCTGCGCAGTGGGTGCCCAATTACCTGACCCACGGTCTGCTGACGACAATCCGACTCAGTCTGTGGAGCGGGCTCCTTGCCATTGTTCTGGGGCAGATCGTGGCTCTGGCCAGGGTGAGCCGATGGCTGTACTGGCGGCTCATGGCACGTTCGTACATCGAACTGATGCGCAATCTGCCGCCCCTGGTCATCATCTTTATCCTCTACTTTTTTCTGGCAGATCAGCTTGTACCTATTTTTGATCTGCAAACGCTCGCCAGTCAGGCACCACCACAGGTACAGCAGCTGATCACCCTGCTTTTTGCCGCGCCGGATCAGTTTTCCGCCTTCTCTTCCGCCGTTATCACCCTGGCTCTTTTTGAAAGCGCCTATGTTGCTGAAATACTGCGAGCCGGCATCGAATCGGTGGAGCGGGGCCAGTGGGATGCCAGTCATGCCCTTGGTCTGACAAGGCTGCAGACGCTTCAGCACATCATTCTGCCACAGGCGGTCCGGCGGGTCATGCCGCCGCTTGCCGGGCAGATGATCTCACTGATCAAAGATTCGGCCATTGTTTCGGTCATCTCCATACAGGAATTGACCTACCAGGGCACCCAGCTGATGGCATCAACCTATCTGACCATCGAGGTCTGGCTGACCATTGCCGTACTCTATTTTCTGCTTACCTTTCCCTGCTCACTGATTGTCGGT
>JAAYDD010000308.1 GCA_012729435.1 Desulfobulbus sp. | reverse complement strand
CATAGCCGGTGTCAAGACCGTCTCCGATACCCGTCCGGGTGATACCATCACACATAAAGACCGTCCATGCGCAGCTCCACTGCCGGGCTTTCGCGAGGTACAGCAGGTGGTGTTCTCTTCACTGTATCCGATAGCCACCGATGAGTACGAAGATCTCGCCAATGCCCTGGAAAAGTTAAAATTAAACGATGCCGCTCTCACCTTTCAGAAAGATTCTTCAGCCGCTCTGGGGTTCGGGTTTCGCTGTGGATTTCTGGGCCTTCTTCATCTGGAGGTTGTGCAGGAACGACTTGAACGCGAGTTTGATATATCACTGATCCTGACGGTACCATCGGTCAAATACAAGTTCTATCTGCAGGATCAGACCATGGTGGAGGTGGATAATCCCTCCTTTTTTCCAGACCCGGGCTCCATTGTTCGCGTTGAAGAACCCTACATCAAGGCGACCATCCATATTCCGGAACGGTATATGGGAGTGGTGATGACCCTGTGCATGGAACGCCGGGGTGAGAATACCAAGTACCATTACCCGATGCCCGGGCGAATAGAATTTACCTGCGAACTGCCGTTGGCCGAAGTGATCTACGACTTTTATGATCGGTTGAAATCCGTAACACAGGGGTACGGTTCCTTTGACTATGAACTTATCGACTACCGTCCCAGTGACCTGATCAAACTCGATATTCTGGTGAATGGTGAACAGGTCGATGCACTTTCACAACTCACTCATCGAAGCAAAGCCCGCGAACGCGGCCTGAGGGCATGCGAACAGCTTAAAAAGGAGATCCCCAGACAGCTGTTCAAAATCGCCATCCAGGCGGCGATCGGCGGCACTATTATTGCCCGGGAAACTATTTCAGCCCTGCGGAAAGATGTAACCGCCAAATGTTACGGGGGGGATATCAGCCGTAAAAGGAAACTGCTGGAAAAGCAGAAGGAAGGCAAAAAACGAATGAAAACCGTCGGCAATGTTAATATTCCGCAACGCGCCTTTTTAGCGGTCCTCAAATCGGATCATTAACTGTATTTCTGATCACCTGCTGAGAGGGAGCTGCATATGCTGCTAAACGTTGGCGCAGGTCCTTTATGCCCTGCCCGGTTTTAGCGGAGAAGATGATGCGTTCATCGGCATTGATGGTCAGACCGGAGTCAAGAAGAACTGCATTTTTCTGCTGCTGACTGAAGGAGAGCTTATCGGCTTTAGTATACACCGGCAGGCAGGGTACCTTCAAATACCGCAGCCAGTGGATGAGCTCTCTGTCCAGCTCCTTGAGTTCATGGCGCAAATCAATAACAACCACCACACAGGCAAGAGTTGATCGGGATTCGATATAACCGCCGATCAACTCCTGCCACTTCTCCCTGGTCTGATGAGAGACCCGTGCAAAACCATAACCGGGAAGATCAACGAGATATAAGCTGTTTTCAACAATAAAGTAGTTCAGGCTCTGTGTTTTTCCGGGTTTGGCGCTCGTTTTGACAAGGTTCACCCGCTCCACGAGCCGATTGATCAGGCTTGACTTGCCGACATTGGACCGACCGGCAAAGGCCACTTCCGGATGCTCAGGAGGTGGCAGCTGACCAACAGTATGCGCGGACAGACAGAACCGTACCTTTTTAAACTCCATCCGATACCTGATCTTCCGTTATTCAGATAAACAGGGGACAGCGTTCATCAGATCACCTTGTTTAACGAGTACTCAATGATCCCCTCAGCTCCGCTTTTTTTCAGTTTCGGCACTAAATCGCGGACCTGGTGTTCTGAAACAACAGTTTCAACCGAGAACCACTCCTGCTTATAGAGTTGTGCCACAGTGGGGGCATTCAGACTGGGTAACATGCTGATAACAGCATCAAGCTGCTCTTTGGGTACGTTCATCTTCAGACCGACAATGCGGTCTGCACGGAGGGCCCCCTGAAGCAACATGGCAATATTTTCTATTTTCTCACGTTTCCACGGATCTGCCAGAGCGCTCTTGTTGGCGATCAGCTGCGTGTTAGACTGCATCAACTCATGAATAACGCGCAAACCATGAGCCCGAATCGTTGCTTCAGTCTCAGTCACTTCAACAATAGCATCGGCCAGACCTGAAACAGCTTTGGCCTCTGTCGCACCCCAGGAAAATGCGATATCGGCTTTTAGGCCGCGTTGTTCAAAGAAATTTCGTGTCACATTGACCAGCTCGGTGGATATCTTTTTGCCGTCCAGCTCTTCCACCCGGGTGATACTCGAATCTCCGGGCACAGCGATCACCCAGCGGGTCGGCTTCTTGCTTACTTTGGAGTAGACCAGATCAGCAATGACCTCCACGTCTGATTCATTTTCCAGTGTCCAGTCTTTCCCGGTAATACCGGCATCAAGCATGCCTGATTCCACATAGCGTGACATTTCCTGAGGCCGGCAGATCGAACAGGAAAGTTCCGGATCATCGACTTCCGGGAAGTAGTTGCGGGAGGCGAGCTTGATTCGCCAGCCTGATTTGGCAAAAAGAGCTATGGTCGCGTCTTCCAGGCTGCCTTTAGGTATGCCGAGTTTCAATATTTTCATGACTATTCCTTCATTCAATGACAAGTACTGCGTTTATTTCGAACCATAAACAGTTTCAGGATCAAAGAGGCGCTCCTGTTCACTGACAACGAGTTGATCGCCCTCGACCTTCCGGTGAAAACAGCTCCTATAGCCGGTGTGACAGGCGGCTCCTCCGAGCTGTTCCACCTTATAGACAACGGTATCCTGGTCACAGTCGACCAGGATCTCTTTAACTATCTGAACATGCCCGGACGTCTCCCCTTTCAGCCACAAGCTTGAACGCGATCGACTCCAATAGTGCGCCTTGCCGGTTTCCAGGGTTTTCTCCCAGGCCAGCTGATTGATATAGGCAAGCATCAGCACCTCACCGGTTTGGTAATCCTGCACTATGGCCGGCAGAAGTTTCTGTGCATCTTTGGCAAAATCAAGCTGAATCATATCT
>JAAYDD010000307.1 GCA_012729435.1 Desulfobulbus sp. | reverse complement strand
TTGGCACCGGTCGCAAGCATGATCGCCATACCGGCTGAAGGTTTGCCGTTGAAGGTGTTATGGCTGTCGTAGCTCTCGCCGCCGATCTCCACCCGGGCAACATCCTTGATCCGGATCTGGGAACCGTCACTGTTTACCTTTAAGAGGATGTTGGCAAACTCCTCGGGAGAGCTCATCTTTGTCTGTGCCATCATGCTGACGTTTAACTGCTGTTCTCCGGTTGCCGGAGTGCCACCGATATCGCCCACTGCGACCTGCTTGTTCTGGGCCTGAATGGCTGCTTTCACGTCCACCGGGGTCAGCTGATAACTGTTCAGCTTATGGGGATCGATCCAGATTCGCATGGCATACTGGCTGCCAAAAATCCGGATGGATCCGACTCCCGGTGTCCGGCTGAGCGGATCACGGAGTGTTGAAACCATGAAGTCGGACAGATCGTTCTTATCCATGCTGCCATCAGTCGAGGTGAGTCCGACAATCATTAAAAAGGTATCGTTGGATTTCGTGACCTGCACCCCCTCCTGCTGCACCTCCTGAGGCAGGAGACTGAGCGCCTGCTGCAGTTTGTTCTGGACCTGAACCTGGGCGATGTCGGCGTTGGTTCCGGCATCAAATGTCAGAATAATTGACACATCCCCTGAGGAGGAACTCTGGGAGTTCATGTAGAGCAGATTATCGAGACCGGTCATGTTCTGCTCAATAATCTGGGTGACGCTGTCCTCAATGATCTTGGCAGAAGCTCCCGGGTACTTCGAGCTGATCCGTACCGATGGCGGTGCGATTTCAGGGTACTGGGCTATGGGCAGCTCCAGAATAGCCAAGGATCCGGCCAGCATGATGACAATGGCGATGACCCAGGCAAATATGGGACGATCGATAAAGAAACGTACCATGACTTACTCCGTTTTTCCTAAAGAGCCGGTGGCTGATGATGATCCTTCGACGACAGTATCCTTTGTCCGCTCGACAGCTTTAACAGGCACCCCGGGACGTATTTTTTGCAATCCCGCGACCACGATCCGCTCTCCGACACTGAGGCCCCGGGTGACAAGTACCTGCGGACCGATATTCTGACCGGTTTCAACGATCCTGACGTCGGCCTCGTTCTTGTCGTTGACCACCATGACAAAGGATTGTCCTTTACTGTTCCGGCTCAGACTGACCGATGGAATCAGGAGTGCTTCAGGCCGGTACCCTTTACTGATCCGGGCCCGCACAAACATACCGGGCAACAGTTCTTGTCTGGGATTAGGGACAATCGCCCGGATGGTCACAGTACCGGTGGTCGGGTTGACAGTCACATCTGAAAATTCAAGGAGGCCGGGCTCTGTATACTCACTGCCGTCCTCCAGTAACACCGTCACTTTTGACTTTCCGGTATTGCTCTGTGCTGTAACCCCGGCCTCCACTTCTTTTTTCAGATTCAGAAGTTCGGAACTTGACTGACTCACGTCAACGTACAGAGGATCCAGCTGCTGGATGGTTGCCAGGGCATCCGCCTGCTGGGCAGTTACCAGAGCACCCTCGGTCACCATTGACTTGCCGATGCGGCCGGCAATGGGGGCGGTGACCCGTGTATATTCAAGGTTAATGCGTGCGGTTGCCAGGGCGGCTTTGGCTGCAGCCACATCGGCCACTGACTGGCGCCAGTTGGCCTCAATCTCCACCTGTTCCTGTTCACTGACCGCCTTGGTCCGCACCAGGACACGGTATCGCTCCGCTTTCAGACGGTTGGAATGCTCTTGTGCCTCAGCTTTTGCCAATGCTGCCTTGGCACTGTCAAACCCCGCCTGATAGGTTGCCGGGTCGATCTGGTAGAGGAGCTGACCGGCCTCAACCTCGCTTCCCTCGGAGAACAATCTCTTTTGAATAATCCCCCCTACCTGTGGGCGCACCTCGGCAATACGGAAGGCAGCCGTTCTACCCGGCAGTTCGGTCACCATTTCCAGCCCCTGCGGGGTGACGGTGAGAACATCGACTTCCACCGGCATCTGTGAACCCGATCCAGGCTGTGACGCATCCCTGCAGCCTCCAAGCAAGTGACCGAAGATCAAAAATGATAGAAAAACCATCGTATTCCCAACGATTCTTTTCATGGACATCATCTCCTGTGTTTCTAAAATCCCGAAGGAATCATTTTCAGCGGATTTAATTCGGCCGCTTTTATACATACAATCATGAATGTATGCAAATAAAAAGCGAGTGAAAATCAGTGATGTCCGGTTAAGATTTTGCAGGGAAACCGGCAGTAAAAAAAGTCACGCAACATGCTGAATTTTCTTGACAAATCAATGAATCGTCGCCGCGGCCATTTTCATAAATATCCTTTTATCGTA
>JAAYDD010000306.1 GCA_012729435.1 Desulfobulbus sp. | reverse complement strand
TACGATAAAAGGATATTTATGAAAATGGCCGCGGCGACGATTCATTGATTTGTCAAGAAAATTCAGCATGTTGCGTGACTTTTTTTACTGCCGGTTTCCCTGCAAAATCTTAACCGGACATCACTGCTGACGTTCATACGTTTATTCCGGTGCTCAGGAAACAGACAGTGACAGGATCGCCCGGTATACAGCCGACAAGTGCCGCTGCACTGGCCTGATTTGCAGCTATTTCCACATAGCCGACGCTGTCGATCAGAACAAGCAGGGATCCGGATGGCGCATCCTCGTACGTCCTGCCGAACTGACTGATCCGGTGCTCACCAATCTGAAGAAAATCAAAGGCAGCCAACCGATAAGCGATGTCATCCGCCTGAATCGAAGTATGAACGTTACCGAAATGATCAATCCATTGTACCCGGCCGCACACGCAATCATCCTTCCACACAGACTTCCGGACAGAAATCATCTGAATGGACTCCGGCTCCATGACCGGACCAAACCGGGCAAGATCCGGTGAAACGGCTAAAGCGGCCGCTATCGGGGCCATGATGTCCCGGCCGTGGAACGTTGCACTGGCAGATGACGGAAAAAATTCCGGTCGGTCACACCGATGAATCGTCTCAATCTTGCTGTCGGCAACCAGCATCGACAATATACCGTTATCAGGCGCAATAAAGAAGTGACCGTCACCGGAGGCAACTAAAATGGAGCGTCGACCACCGACTCCCGGATCAACAACGATGAGATGAATCGTACCGTCCGGAAAATACTGATAACTGGAACGGATGGCGCGCGCCGCAGCAGCCGCATCCCACGCAGGGATCGCATGGGTCAGATCCACGATCGTGGCGGCGGGACATCTCTTGAGCAAGGCACCTTTCAGCTGTCCGACATAGGGATCCTGCAAACCAAAATCAGTAGTCAGGGTTATGAGGACCGGCCGCCTTTCCATGACATCTCTTTCAGTTCTGCTCAGGCTCTGTTTACAACAATCCTTCGCTGTACCGGTCTGAGAGCACAGCTCGTTCCGGAAAAAGGACCCGGATAAACAATCAGCTGCAACCTTCTGCATCCAATGCTTCTTTTAGAGGATATACCGGCTGAGATCCTCATTTTCTGAAATATCGGCCAGCTGTCTCCGAACGTAATCAGCGGTCACGGTGAAGTCCGGATTGTCCCGATCCGAGGCATCAAAAGATATCTCATCCAGCACACGTTCTATAATTGTATGGAGTCGGCGGGCACCGATATCCTCTGTTCTCTGATTAACCTGTACAGCAATGCGCGACATCTCCCGAATGGCGTCCTCTTCAAAAACCAGTCTCACATCTTCAGTGGCCAGCAGGGCCGTATACTGTTTGATAAGCGCATTTTTCGGTTCGGTGAGAATACGGAAAAACTCCTCCTTACCTAAAGCATGGAGATTGACACGGATGGGAAAACGACCCTGCAGCTCCGGCACAAGATCGGATGGCTTGCAGACATGAAAAGCCCCGCTGGCAATAAAGAGAATATGATCGGTTTTCACCGGTCCATACTTTGTGGAAATCGTGGTCCCTTCAACAATAGGCAGCAGGTCACGCTGCACACCTTCTCGCGATACTTCAGGCGATCCGGAACTGGTGCCGCCGCGTGAAGCGATCTTGTCAATTTCATCCAGAAAAATAATGCCGGACTGTTCGGTGCGCCGGACGGCTTTTTCGGCGATACTCTCTGTATCAATAAGCCTTTCCGCCTCCTCTTTTTTCAGAAGTTCCAGAGCTTCCGGAACCTTCACCTTTTTAAGCTGCTTTTTCTTGGGGAAAAACTTTGAAAAGGCTTCCTGCAGCGAACTCTGCATGTCCTCCATGCCTGAAGCAGAAAACACCTCCACCACCGGGACTCCACCGCTGGCTGCCACCGATAACTCAACAACACGGTCGTTCAACTCGCCTCGCCGCAGCATCTCACGAAATCGTTCTCTCGTGGTAAGATTTCCCGGCCACTCCTTCTGCCGGTCAGTTTCTTCGCCATCGTAACCAAGCGGAATAGCCGTGGCAGAGGGAGACGCATCATAGCCGGACGGTCTTGGGAGAAGAACATCGAGCAACCGCTCTTCTGCCAGAGCTGCGGCCTTTTCCTGCACATCCTCTTCCGCCTCTTTGGTCACCATATTCACGGCCAGCTGGGTAAGATCACGTATCATCGACTCCACATCACGGCCGACATACCCGACCTCGGTGAACTTGGAGGCCTCTATCTTAAGAAACGGACTCTGAGCAAGATGAGCAAGCCGGCGGGCGATCTCGGTCTTACCAACTCCGGTCGGCCCGATCATGATGATGTTTTTCGGTGCAATCTCCTCCCGCAACGGTGGTGCCACCTGCTGCCGCCGCCAGCGGTTGCGCAGGGCTATGGCGACCGATCGCTTCGCCTCGGCTTGACCGACAATATACCGGTCGAGTTCTGCGACCGTCTGTTTCGGAGTCAACGAATTGATACCTTTCATATTTTTTCAACAACAATGCTCGTGTTCGTGTAAATACAGATTGACCCGGCAATCTCCAGAGCCGCCCGGGCTATTGCCTCTGCATCAAGAGAAGAATGTGCAACCAGGGCTTTTGCTGCTGCCTGAGCATAAGGACCGCCTGATCCGATGGCCAGCACACCGTCATCAGCTTCAATAACATCACCGGTACCGGACAGCAGGAGAGAATGCTTTGCATCAACAGCGATGAGCATGGCCTCCAGTCGTCGCAGCATCTTGTCCATACGCCAGTCCTTCGCCAGTTCAACGGCGGATCGCATCAGGTTTCCGTTAAATTGCTCCAGTTTCTGTTCAAGCCGATCATAAAGGGTGAATGCATCAGCTGTCGCACCGGCAAAGCCGGTGATCACCTGATCGTGATAGAGTCGTCTCACTTTGCGGGCCTGGTGTTTGATAATCGTGTTGCCCAGCGATACCTGACCGTCACCGGCTACAACGACCTGTCCTTTATGTCGAACCGCAAGGATAGTCGTGGAACGGATTTTCTCCATATCTGCCTCAGTAAATTAAGCTGAAAAAGGCGTAAAAACTGTTTGTCGCTCCTGTGATTTGTATGCGGACCGATACAGATTCAGCCAACAGTTGAACGCATGTCACTGACGTATAAGCATGATGAAAAAAGACGTCAATGGCTTGTATTCCCCTCTAATCTTCCTGAGATCGTCTTGCCTGGGGGTGTGCCTGATCGTAGACTCTGGCAAGATGATCGATGTTGAGATGCGTATATTTCTGTGTGGTCGACAGGCTCACATGCCCCAGAAGCTCCTGAACCGTACGCAGATCAGCACCCATCTCGAGAAGATGAGTGGCAAAGGAATGACGAAGAGCATGGGGAGTAACTGTAACCCGGATACCGGCCCGCATTCCGTAATCTTTCAAAAAGCGCTCCACACTGCGTGCACTGAGTCGGCCTCCCTGCCCATTGAGAAACAGGGCCTCACGTTCAGCCTTCCGTCCCCGCTGGACACGGGCAATGGTCAGAGTTTCCCGCTCCGGCAGGTACTGTTTCATCGTTTCGCGGGCAGCCCGGCCAAAGGGGATCATCCTTTCTTTTTTTCCTTTACCCCGTACACATACCAGCTCTCTATCCCAATCAATATCCTCCAGATTGGTACTGATCAGTTCCGAAACCCTCATACCGGTCGCGTAGAGCAGTTCCATAATAGCCCGGTCCCGGCGCCAATACCGATCTGTTATCACAGGGGCCTCAAGGAGACTGAACACCTCATCAACGGTGAGAAACGATGGAATGGCATGTCCGAGTTTCGGGCCGGCCACCCCGCTGAGCGGATCAGCAGCAACCACTTTTTCACGCCGTAAAAAACGAAAAAAAGTACGTAACGAAGACAGTTTGCGAGCAACTGAAGCGCTTGCGTTACTGGCGTACAATGCGCTGACAAAAGTCCGTACATGAGCACTGGTAATTGATCGCACGTCCAGATCTTCCCCGCAGTGCCGCTGAAATTCAAGAACATCACGCTGATAGCTTTCAGCAGTATGGGTCGAATAACCTCGCTCCACCAGAATCCAGACGAGAAAACGTTCGATATGCTCAGTCATAACCAAAGAGATGTTGAAACCAGCATGGAGAATGTATAGTATACCGGCTTACCCGGAAGTGCTGCAATCAGCAAACAAAATCGTGGCGTTTTGATTGACGGAATCAACCCATGGCGAAAAACACGTTTGAAAACGCTCTCACCAGATTGGAAAAGATAACAGAAGAGCTGGAGAGCGGTGATCTCAGTCTGGAAAAAAGTCTGGAAAAATTTACGGAAGGGATGTCACTGGTCAATTTTTGCAACGGCAAGCTCGAAGAGGCCAAAAGTCAGATCGAACTGCTCCTGAAGCAGAATGAGACCCTGATCAGCATCCCTTTTACAGAGGGAGAAGGTGGAGATTCGAATCTACCTGGATGAACAGCGGCAGTTGGTTGAAGAACGCCTGGCCCGTTATATGCTCGAGCCTCTGGGTGTTTTTTCTCAACACATAGAAGCGATGCGCTACAGTCTCTTTGCCGGTGGCAAACGCATCCGTCCCATTCTCTGCCTGGCCGGGGCGGCGGCTGTTGACAGCAGTGAACCTGTCCGTCATCTGGCCATGCCTGTTGCCTGCGCCTTTGAGTATATACATACCTACTCTCTCATTCATGACGATCTTCCAGCCATGGATGACGATGATCTTCGGCGCGGCAAACCGACCAACCATACGGTCTTTGGAGAAGCAGCAGCCATCCTGGCCGGAGACGGCCTGCTCACCCTTGCCTTTGAACTGCTCAGCGGTCCGGCAACCGCAGGAATCAGTGATCAGAACCGCCTCCGTCTCATCCACACGGTTGCCAGAGCCGCCGGTTCCCTGGGTATGGTAGGCGGTCAGTCGTTGGACATGATCCATGCCGGTGAACAGATCGGCTACGATGAGCTCCGTCATATCCACCAAAGTAAAACCGGGGCACTGATCACAGCTTCAGTGGTCTGCGGCGGTATCGTTGCCGGTGCCGGCGAAGAACAGGTGGCCGCTCTCAAAGTCTACGGTGACAATGTAGGCCTGGCCTTCCAGATCGTCGATGATCTGCTCGACATCATGGCCACCACTGCTGAACTTGGCAAATCAGCCGGCAGCGATATCAAATCGGACAAGGTCACCTATCCGTCCCTGTTCGGCATCGAAACCTCGCATACCATGGCAAAAGAGGCGGTTAAGGAGGCGGTTGCCGCCCTGAACCTCTTTGATGAGCAGGCTGATCCCCTCAGAGCTTTAGCCCATTACATTGTTGACCGTAGAAAATAAGTATGCAGAATGTAGATAACCAGGCCGCAGTGGTGACCCGTCTGCTGGACACCATTGACTCACCCCATGATCTGCGTCGACTCAGCCTGGCACAACTCCGACAGCTGGCTGATGAACTGCGAGACACCATAATCAGCACTGTTGCGAAAACCGGCGGGCATCTTGCACCCAGTCTGGGGGTCGTTGAACTCACCCTGGCCCTGCATGTCGTGTTCAACACTCCATCGGACCGGTTGATCTGGGATGTGGGGCACCAGACGTATGCTCACAAATTACTCACCGGTCGCCGTGAACGTTTTCATACGTTACGCTGTTTTAAGGGTCTCAGCGGCTTTCCCAAACGTTCAGAGAGCGTATACGACACTGTTGAAACCGGTCACAGCTCGACGTCGGTTTCCTATGGACTGGGTATAAGTGCAGCCAAAAACATTCTGGGTGACCGGAGCAAGGTCATCGCCGTGATCGGTGACGGGTCCATGACAGCCGGTATGGCCTTTGAAGGACTTAACCATGCCGGTGATCTCGACCGGGATCTCATCGTCATCCTCAATTACAATGAGATGTCTATTTCCAAGAATGTCGGGGCTCTTTCCAGTTTTCTCAGCCGCAAGTTAACCGGCCGGACCATTCGGCGCTTGCGAGACCATATTGAAGACCGGCTGATGGCTCTGTCTTCGGTTGGTGAGAACATTCTCAGTGTTTTGCGGAAGAGTGAGGAGAGCATCAAAGGTTTTTTTACACCCGGAATGTTATTTGAAGCCCTGAAGTTCAAATACATCGGTCCGATTCCGGGTCACGAACTTGACGACCTGATCGCAACCCTGGAAAATGTCCGGGACCACAATCATGGGCCGGTCCTTGTACACGTCATTACGACCAAGGGCAAAGGATACAAACCGGCAGAAACACATCCCGACAACTACCATGGTATCGGCCCCTTTAACATCATTGACGGCAGCCCAATTAAAAAGATCGGGGCGCCGGTAACCTATACCCGGGTGTTTGGTCAATCAGTCTGCCGCCTGGCCCGGCTGAATGACCGGTTGGTCACCATTACCGCTGCCATGCCAGACGGCACGGGTCTCTCATCCTTTGCCGCCGAATTCCCCGATCGTTTCTTCGATGTCGGTATTGCTGAACAACATGCGGTCACCTTTGCCGCCGGACTGGCAGTCGAGGGGCTGCGACCTGTCTTTGCCGTTTACTCCTCATTTATGCAGCGGGCTCTTGATCAGCTGATTCATGATGTCTGCCTGCCGAACCTGCCGGTCATCATAGCCCTGGACCGCAGCGGAGTGGTTGGTGCCGACGGCCCGACACACCACGGGATCTTTGATCTTTCCTTCCTTCGTTTCATCCCCAACCTGACGATCATGGCCCCAAAGGATGAAAATGAACTGCAGCATATGCTGTTCACCGCTCTTAACATTGATGGGCCGGTGGTCCTTCGATACCCGCGAGGGAGCGGGGAAGGCGTCCCCCTGGATTCGTCCTTTGTCTCCCTGCCCGTCGGGAAAGGGGAGCTCCTGCGAAAAGGTGACGATGTGCTCCTTCTGCCAGTGGGAAACCGGGTGCATCCCGCACTGAAAGCAGCGGATCTTCTGGCAGAAGAAGGCATTAGCGCCGCCGTGATCAATCCCCGGTTTATCAGGCCGCTTGATGATGCGCTCATAACCGAGTGGGCCGCTCACACCGGCCGGATTGTGACCATTGAAGACAATACTGTGCATGGTGGGTTCGGCAGCAGTATTCTCCAACTGCTCCACTCCCGCAACCTTCTCCTGCCGACGAAACTGCTCGGTTATCAGGATCAGTTTGTAGAGCAGGGGTCACAGGCCGAACTCTGGGCTGAAGCAGGCATTGACACGAACGGTATTCTTCGCTCTGTCCGCGAGATGCTGTCCTGAAGCACCAAAGGCGGCACCGCCTGCTGCAATGCCGCCTCAGAGAACTTGTCCTGACTTTGTATCTGCCGGAGAGACAGATCTTCTCAGACCTGATAGTACTCCCGGTACCAGTCAACAAACTTCTGAACACCCACCTCGATCGAAGTGGCTGGTTTAAAGTCGATCGCCTTCACCAGATCCGTCACATCAGCATAGGTTGCCGGCACGTCACCATCCTGCATCGGAAGGAAGTTCTTCACTGCAGTCCGGCCCAGGCACTTTTCCAGGACCTCGATATACCGCATCAGCTTTTCTTTACTGTTGTTGCCGATATTATAGATCCGCCAGGGGCAGTAACTCGTCGCCGGATCAGGGCTGGCGCCGGACCAGTGCGGATTCGGCTCGGCAATGCGGTCGATCACTCGCACCACACCCTCGACAATATCATCAATATAGGTGAAGTCCCGTTCCATATTCCCGTTGTTGAAAACATCGATCGGCCGGTTTTCAAGGATTGCCTTGGTGAAGAGGAACAGGGCCATGTCCGGTCGTCCCCACGGACCGTACACAGTAAAAAACCGCAATCCGGTGGTGGGAATACGGAAAAGATGACTGTAGGTATGGGCCATCAACTCATTAGCCTTCTTTGATGCCGCATACAGCGAGACAGGATGGTCAACATTGTCATGCACCGAAAAGGGCATGGTCGTATTGGCTCCATACACAGAGCTTGACGATGCATAAACGAGGTGCCGAACTCCGGTGTTGCGGCAGCCCTCAAGGATGTTGACAAACCCTACCAGATTCGTATCAACGTACGAATGAGGATTGATCAACGAGTAACGGACACCGGCCTGGGCTGCCAGGTTGACCACAGCATCGAACCCTTCTGTTGCAAAGAGGCTTGCAACCTGCTCTCTGTCTGCCATGTCGAACTCAGCATGACGAAATGTCACATACTGCAGTAGACGGGCAAGACGGTCTTTCTTTAATTGAGGGTCGTAGTAGTCATTGAGGTTATCTAAACCAACAACCGTCCGGCCCTCGGCCAGAAGTCGAAGAGCCAGTGCATGGCCGATAAAACCGGCTGCACCGGTGATCAGTATTTTTTGCAATGGTTTCAATATATTCCCCTGCTATGATGCTGCCGGATCTTGTTAATCGTCATAATCACCGGCAGGTCCCTTGTCTGAAACAATGGTG
>JAAYDD010000305.1 GCA_012729435.1 Desulfobulbus sp. | reverse complement strand
GAACAGGAGTGTCGCGTCTTAAATTACCCTTTTATCAAACATAGCAGTACCGGACTGCCGTGGGTTATTATGAAGGCCGGGCTCAGTCTTGATGGAAAGATAACGTTTCGGCCTCGCCAGGGAGGCTCCATCACCGGTCCAGAGTCCCAGCGGTTTGTCCATACGTTGCGTAATGAGGTTGATGCCATTTTAATCGGGGCTGAAACAGCCGTTATCGATAATCCGCGACTGACGACCCGCCTGGGCGATTGTGCGTCAGTCACGCGTGATCCTCTGCGAATTGTTCTTGACACAACCCTCCGTATGCCTGCGGATCAGCGTATACTAACACAGAACTCTCCCGCGGAAACCTGGATATTTTGCAGCGAAAATGCACCGGAGGACAGGGCAAAAGAATTAGAGAGTCAAGGAGTCAGGATCTGCAGAATTCCTACTGTGTCGAATGGACGGCTCGATGTGTCTGCAGTGCTTGCCTATTTAGGAAGAAAAAATATTATCTCCGTTCTCGTTGAAGGCGGATCCCGTATTCACGGTTCTTTTTATAGTCAGCAGCTGGTGGATGAACTGATTTTACTCTATGCGCCTTACATTATCGGTGACACCGGTGTGCCTTTAGTTGGTGGCTATAGCGTCGGGTGCCGCGAAGAGGCACAAGTGCTGACAGATATTCGCGTGGATCGTCTTGGGGACGACATCCTGGTCAGGGCTCTTATTAACAATCACCCTGCGTTGTAGAGAAGAGAGGGTGTATTTTATCCCACATGTTTCGCAACTCGTCTGCAGATGCAAAATGAATGCACAGTGAACAGCTCTCTTCCTCATAGGATGAACTCGGTGTCACACTTATATTTTTCGGCAGGGACAGTGAATGAACAAACTGTAAAAACTGTTCATCTAGTTTCGTCTTTTCCGGCCAGCACAATCTTATCAGTTCGCGTAGAATGTTCTGCAGTTGTTGCGGGCTGTTGTCAGAGACGCTGTCTTGGTCTGAGGGGAGCCATTTCTGAACAAGGTTTGCAACCGGGACGTTCATCCTTCGTGTCAACTCTGTGATCATCTCTATGAGTTTATATTGCTTGGATCCCCCGGGTTTGTAACGTTTCAGTATTTTGACGACATATTTCTGGTCCTGATGGGAGAGCCGAAACATTAACTTCGCAGATTTCAATGCAAGAAATCCGTGATGCAGAGCTGATATCGTTTCGGCTGAGAGACTAAGCAGGGAAACAAGCTCATCAGCCATATGGCGTTGCGGCGGCAATCCCATGAGGGAAAGCAACGACAACAGTTCCTCTGATGTGCAATGAGCGCCGGCCTGTTGCAGAAGATGAGCACGGAGAATGGGACTTTCCTGCAGTTCATTCCAGCCATGAAGAACCTGCAGTGAATAACGTCTATACGGTTGAAGTGTGCAGGGTAAAACACGACAGTATAGCCGGGATACTTCAAGAAAGTTTAAGGATTGGAAAACCGCAAAGTTGGCGAGAAGCTGATAGGCGGTCTCGTTCTTTTGCAGGACAAGAAGAGGTATTGTTTGACCGAACTCACGTAACGTTTCAGTGAGTGGTATATTAACAGACCCTTCATACAGTTCTTTCAAAAAGGGATCTTGATAGAACAGGTCGTTGCGATCGATTGTTTTTATTTGATAGTCTGAAGACATGGTTGATCAGAATGTCAAAGATAACATCAGTTTTGATGGTACGTGTCTTGAGCGGAGGAGGCAAGGCTTTGGCCGTTTGTTTTTGATGGGGCGTCAATCAAAATGACCAATAAAAAAGGCGCCGGAGATAATCGGCGCCCGTATCTGCAAGAAGAATCTGTTAGTTCGAGTTGATTCGGGTACGTAAAATTCCCGACGGTTTGAATGTCACCACCCTTCGTGCATCAAGGGTAAGTTCAGATCCGGTTTGGGGATTACGACCCCGTCTGGACTTTTTGTTTTTGATATTAAATTTGCCAAAACCACTCAGGAGGAGATCTTCACCTGTAATAAGTGAAGATTTGGCAAGGGTAAGAAACATTTCTACGAAGTCTGTCGATTGTGATTTGGTCAGGTTAGGATGTGTCTTGTAAACCTGCTGAATTAAGTCAGCCTTTGTAAGGGTCATCTTCACCTCCTTCGTCACTTCCTGGATGCTGTTGCCGGTTGTTCCGTGTAAATGCAGTTACATATTAGGAAGAAACACAGGTAGTTGTCAATGTCAGATTACTTAAGAAATGAAAAAGCTGACGTTCCTGCAAATATCGCAGCGTTACCAAGTTCTTCTTCAATACGCAGAAGCTGATTGTATTTTGCCACTCGATCGCTACGGGATGGTGCACCGGTTTTAATCTGTCCGGTATTAAGTGCCACAGCCAGATCGGCGATGGTTACGTCCTCAGTTTCCCCTGATCGATGCGAAATGACCGCAGTGTAGGAGGCGCGGTGGGCCATATCGACTGCATCAATGGTTTCGGTCAGAGATCCGATCTGATTGAGTTTAATCAGGATCGAGTTAGCAATTTTCTGGTCGATACCGTCTTTGAGGATGGCGGTATTGGTTACGAAGATATCGTCACCCACAAGCTGAATTTTCTGACCCAGGGTCTGG
>JAAYDD010000304.1 GCA_012729435.1 Desulfobulbus sp. | reverse complement strand
CGGTATGTTGAGGAGAGGAACCATTTTCGTGAGGAACGCCGGCATCGCCGTGTTCCGCAGAGAATCACCTGTGAATCCTGGGGAAACCGTCCGAATTATTGTCCGGCCCCTGTACACCGGAGGCAGGTTCAAATTGAGCGGCAGTTTTCTGCAACCCGTTGCCGTTATGGTGAAAATTGGGGATGGGATCGCGACGGGATCTGGGTGAAAAACGGATGCCGGGCGGTTTTTTCAGTGTACTGAGCGGTCTGTGATTTTGACTGCCTCTTTATGCTGTTCTATCGGTCGCCGAACCTGCAGTTTGTTTCGGCAGAGGAGAAATATCAAACTGACTGGTGGTAAGGAATGAACAATATTCAAGAGATGGATTGGGCTGATGATCGTTGGCACGGGCATACCGGCATGGACAGTACGAGTGATTACTGCCGGATTGATCAGGATGCTGATGAAACAGCATCCGGAAACCAGAAGGTCCTTTCTGAACAGAAAGAGCAGGTCAAGCCTGAGTAGTCTCAGCTCTTCTGAAGGTTGGGGGCATCTTTCCAGCGAAGAAAGGGCATGCTGTGACGCCCTCATTCAGCAATGACAAGAGCGTTGTCATTGTCAAAAGTGACGATCTGTTTCTATTCTGCTGAGATCCAGCAGAAATTTTTCTGATCCTGCTCTCTTGCGGCACCTGACTGCTCCGGAAACCATCTTGCCGTTTGTTGTCAGCCTTGCGATGGACCGGCTGTGAAGGTGTACTGTTTTTCAGTTCTTTTTTGCAGCAGGGTGACGGTTGTTTTCTCGCAGCCGTCCGGGCTCATCCCGGCTGTTCCCGGGCAACGGGGTAAAGTCCTGGACACCCTTGTTAATTTTGCAATCCCGTGTTCATTGACGGTTCTGATAAGACCGTCCTGCCCGGAGGCGGGTTCTCTGCTGTTGTCATGGCTTCTTTGAGGGGGTGCTCGGATAAAACGATGGAGCGCGACAGGGAATATGCCATGAACCGGCGTCAGCACACTCTCCTGGCTGTTTGTCTCATACATATGACAGATAGAGATCACTGTTGTGCCGGATCCGGTTCATTTGCGTGATCAGTGATCAGTGCATACCGTGTAGGAACAGAACGGATCGTGCAACACAGGAGAGTACGACCGTGACAGCCGTACAGAGGAGGGCAGGCGCATCGCTTTTGAATCAGCCGGTCCTTTTTTCACCTTATCTGCAACCGCAATGGAGCCATGTATGAAAAGACGTGATTTTATCAAGATGCTTGGACTGACTGCTCTGAGTTCCGGTCTACCTTTTCCTCAGCTCATGGCTGTTGCAGCCGGGACGACACGGGTATTACCCATAGCTCCTCTCTTGCGTCCGGAAAACGGTCAGCTCTTTCTAACGGCTCAGGAAGGGCAGACAGAATGGTTTGACAGAAAGGTGAAGACCTGGGGATACAACGGAGGTATTCTTGGGCCCACACTTGCACTGCGAAAAGGTGAGCTTGTCACCATGCATGTGCAGAACAGACTGCCGGAATCAACCGCTTTACACTGGCACGGTCTTGAGGTGCCCGGTACAGCCGACGGTGGCCCGCAGGCCATGATACCGGCGGGAGGGCTGTGGAAACCGACCATCCATGTTGATCAGCCGGCCGCTACCTGCTGGTATCATCCGCACCCGCATCAGCGAACCGGATTTCAGGTTGCCATGGGCTTGGCCGGTATGATCATTGTGGAAGATGAGCACAGTGATGCGTTTGATCTCCCTAAAAACTACGGTGTGGACGATATCCCCGTCGTTATTCAGGATAAACGGCTGGATGAGAAGTTTCAGATCAGCTACACAATGGACGTTATGACCGCGACCATGGGCTGGTTTGGCGATCTTATGCTGACCAACGGGGCTTTTTATCCGCTCCATGAAGCGCCGAAGGGCTGGGTGCGGTTGCGCCTGCTCAACGGTTGCAACGCTCGGTCCCTGCGTCTGGCCTGCAGCGATAACAGGCCGATGTACGTAATTGCCAGTGACGGTGGTTTCCTTGAAACACCTGTGCAGGTGCATCAGCTCGACATGCTGATGGGTGAGCGTTTTGAAGTGCTGATCGATCTCGGCAGCGGCCATGCTGTTGACCTGCTTTCCCTGCCGGTTCGCCAGCCGGGTATGAATATCCCTCCCTTTGATCAGGCGGTGCCTGTCCTTCGTTTACAGCCGGACAGCAGGCCCGGTCACAGGAGCATGCCCAGAACCCTGGTGAAACTTCCCGCCATTCCCGCTCATCAGCATCTGCCCATCCGTTATATTGATCTTTCCATGGATCATTGGCTGATGATGCAGGGGATGCGTGAGTTGGGTGATCGTTTCGGCGGTAGTATGGGACCGATGATGGGCGGCGGTATGATGGGTCGTGGTATGATGAGAGGCGGTCGTGGCATGATGGGCCGGGGAATGATGGGTGGAGGCGGTGGTGATATCTGGACGAGCAACATGATCAACGGCCGGCCGTTCACCATGAACTATTCGTCGTTTGATGTGAAAGTGGGGCAGTACGAGAAGTGGATCATCAACGGCTCCGACATGATGTTGCACCCCTTTCATGTCCATGGATGTCAGTTCAGGATACTGCAGGAGAACAACCGTATGCCTCCACCCCATAGGAGGGGACTGAAAGACACGGTTCTGGTACAGGGCGGCGAAAGTGTCATTCTGGTCCGATTTAAGCATCAGGCACCACCGGAGCGCATGTACATGGCCCACTGTCATCTTCTGGAGCATGAAGATACAGGTATGATGATGTCTTTTACAACGAGTGCGGCAAGGGCCCGGAGCTGAAAGACGACGGCCGCCGCTGCAGATGGCGGTGAGGTTCGCCGTGTTTTGCTGCTGCCGGTGATCTGAGAAGCACCGGCCGGCAATGCGTCCGATCCGGCGGATAAGTATCGCTGTTCAGCTTCAGAACGAAGAGGAGGAATGAAGATGAGCACGCTGTTCAAAGTTGGTGACCATGTGAGGTGGAACTCCGAGGCGGGCTGGGTGACAGGTACCATCATTGCCTGCCATACAGAAGATTCTCTCTTCAAGGGATATACGCACCACGCCTCACCACAGGATCCCCAATACGAGATCAAAAGCGACAAGACCAATCATGTGGCGGCTCATAAGGGACGTGTTCTTCAACGCATCTAGGATCCCCGGCACAGCGTGATCAGGAGCAGCCGGCTGTGACAGCGATCTTCTTTACCATCGGTCATTCGAATCGGAGCACTGCTGATTTTATCATCCTGTTGCGTGAGCACGATGTCAGATGCGTGGTGGATATCCGCAAAATAACACGTTCACGGGCAAACAGTCAGTTCAATGCCGTTTCTTTGGCTCCGGCGTTGCATGCTGCCGGTATCGAGTATCAGCAGATCACCGAACTGGGCGGGTTTCGCGGCAGGAGCAAGGATGTGCCGCCGGAGCTGAATGGCAAGTGGCGCAATGCTGCTTTTCATCGCTATGCCGATTACGCCCTGTCAGAGTCGTTTCAACAGGGGTTGTCCCGTCTGATACAGACGGGTCGCACCAGATGTTGTGCGGTCATGTGTGCAGAAGTCCTCTGGTGGCGCTGTCATCGGCGTATCGTGGCCGACTACCTTCTTGCAAACGGACAGAGAGTCTTTCATATTATGGGGCCGGGAAACGTTGTCCCCGCCCGACTGACCGATGGTGCCGTGATCCGGAAGGATGGGTCAGTGGTCTATCCCGTTGATCCAGCCGGGCAGGCGGCGCTGCCGGTGAAAGAGGGGGCGGCCGTCTGATGAGCAACACCCCCCGGGTCCCGGTCTGTCGGGATTCATGGTCTTCACTTGATACCCTCGTTACGGCGGTGCGCCGGTGCCGGATCTGTCGGGACGCGCCGCAGTATGGCCGGCCGCTGGATCATGAACCCCGGCCGATAGTGCAGGTGTCGGCCACGGCCCGTATCTGTATCGCGGGTCAGGCCCCCGGTATCCGGGCTCATGCCCGCGGGCTTCCCTTTGCCGACCCGTCCGGTGTTCGCCTGCGGCAGTGGATGGGGATTGATGAGGAGGCGTTTTATGATGCCGCCCGCATTGCTATCCTCCCCATGGGGTTCTGTTTTCCCGGTCTGAATGCCCGCGGCAGTGACCTGCCGCCAAGGCGTGAGTGTGCGCTGGCCTGGCGCGCGGCCCTTTTCACCTGGCTTCCCAGACTTGAACTTCTGCTTTTGGTCGGCAGACATGCCCAGCAGTGGCACTTGCGGCATCTCTCATTGCCGTCTCGTCTTATCAGGCAAAGTGTGCACGAGACAGTTCGCGGCTGGCGGGAGATATATGAGGCGGATGAACGAATGTCCCATCTGGTGCTGCCGCATCCTTCGTGGCGCAACAGCGGCTGGCTGAAGCGAAACCCGTGGTTTGAAGCTGAGGTCATCCCGGTGCTGCGGGAGAAGGTGCATACTCTGCTGAGCAGTTGAGAAGAAAGTGTTTACCGCCGCCTGCATCCACGCATGCTGATCACGGATAACCCGCCGGCGCAGTCGGTACGGCATATCCCACTCTTGCAAAGTACCTGATTAAAAAACCTTTCCTTCTTTTTGAAACTCCCGTTCAATACCGTTTTTGATGTGATCAAGTGTGATCTCTGTTTCATGGGCCGCCAGAGCGGAAAGACAGCAGAACTGAACAATGTTGACGATGTTGGCACCGGTCAGTTCGTACTTTTTGGCGATTGTGAGGAGCTCCTTTGGTTCCGGAGTTCGTATATCCTTGTGCTGCGGCATGACCTTCTGCCAGATGGCATACCGCTCCTCCGGACCCGGAAGAGGGAAGTAGACGACGGATTGAAAACGGCGTAGAAAGGCTTCATCGATGTTTGCCTTGAAGTTGGAGGCAAGAATCACCAGGCCGTCATGGCTTTCAATCCGCTGGAGCAGATAGGCAACCTCCTGGTTGGCATACTTGTCATGAGCGTCACGGACGTCTGTGCGTTTACCGAACAGAGCATCCGCCTCATCAAAGAAGAGAATCCAGTCCTTGCTTCGCGCCCGTTCAAAGAGCTGGGACAGATTCTTTTCCGTCTCGCCGATGAATTTCGAGACCACCATCGACAGGTCAATACGAAAGACGTCCTTACCGGTTTTTTTTCCGAGAATGAGCGCGGCAAGTGTTTTCCCGGTTCCGGATGGACCATGAAACAGCGCCCGGTAACCGGGTCTCAGCCACCGTTGCATGTGCCATCCCTGCATCATGACCTCCTGCCAGCGGATCCAGTGCTCAAGCTCGTTGAGTTGCCGCCAGGTTGTCTCCGGTAACACGAGTTCTTCTTCACTCAGTTCGGTGGAGATGTATTCCGCAGGAAAGTCCATGGACAGTCTCGGCCGCAGGAATCTCCCGTGGATGAAGAGCTCAAGGTAGTCACGCGCTATGACGATCCGGCCGCTTAACAGCGGTTCACCCGGTTCGGGTTCGTTCAGCCAGAGGATATTTTTCTGGGCAAACAGGTGTTCAGGGTGAAAGATATGCTGCAGTTCAAAACGACGGTGAAGACTGTCGCCGGCAAGGAGGAAGAGTGCGGTTTCACCGGTGGGCAGAAAACCGCGGGACTGTTTACCGCGGGTCCCGCCGATCTGTGGGAAATCACCGGCCTGGGCAAGTTCCTTGTTGAGTATGGTGTCGAAAAATTCGGGGCGTACATGGGGAGCAAGTGCCAGCAGGAGGACAACGATCTCTTCCGGTATCAGTCCGTGTTCCCGGATAAAGATCGAGAGTTCGGAATCATCCCTGACAGAGACGAGTCTTTTGATGTCGTCGAACCTTGCTGGGTTTTCATGTGCCTCAAAGTACCCGTGTAACCGTTGTCGGAGCATGTCGGCCAGGAATTTGAGGTACTGGCCGATGGCCAGGGCGTTTTTTCCGGAGGACGTCATGGGATCGTTCAAAAAAACGTGAGATTTTTACTGCTTTCCGGGTTGTTCCCTGTCTTCCGGTCCTTCGGTCTGCCGCATAACCGGCATACTCTCTTTCTTCTCCTCTGCATCAGCTGCCGCCTGCACTGTCTCGTTCTTTTCCTCCTCTTCGGCCTTGTGGATGGTCTGCACCTGTTCTTCGTTTTCCTCAGTCTTTGCCTGTCTCTGGAAAAACGGCCGCTCCTCCGCCCGTTGCACGCGACTGCTTTCCGGGATAAAGAAGGGTTGCTGCGGTTTGTCGTACTGTTGCCTCTGAATAGGGCGTTTGATCCGTTTCATGACATTCCTCATACAAGTGTGCTGAGCAGTTCAGCTGCTTGAGACTGATATTCGTTCGGTGTCGTGCGGGTTATTTTCTCCAGAAGTGCCCGGGCTGCCTCTGTCTTCCCCTGTTGCAGCAAAACAACACCTTTGTAATAGAGTGCTTTCGTGTTGTCCGGCGCCTGTTCAAGGATCAGGTTGAAATGCTCGAGGGCCGAATCCGGCTCACCGGCAGCAAGCTCAATGACGGCCAGATTGTTGCGGGCCTCAACATGATCCGGCATCAGAAGAAGAATGCGGCGCAGTTCCATGACAGCCTCTTCACTCTGTCCTGTTTTGAGATAGGCCATGGCCAGGTTGTGACGGGTTTCAGTATTTTCCGGCTCAATGCCCAGAGCCCGTTTAAAGTGTCTTATGGCAGAACCGAAGTCGTATTGGGCAAAGGCGATAATCCCGAACAGCGCATGGAGCCGGGCATCCTCGTCATCGCTGTCCGCCGCCCGGATCAGCACATCCCTTGCCTCATCAAGCCGGCGCTGCTGCACAAGGCAGTGGGCCAGATTGACCAGATTTTCCCGGACGGGTCGAATGCGGTTGGCCTCTTCCCAGTACGAGACGGCACGGTTGCTGTCTCCGTAAACCATGGCGAGTTTGGCAAGGCTTTCATAGGCATGAAATGCATCGGCATCAAGTTCCGTTGCTCTTGTCAGGTATTCTTCTGCCTCATCCCAGCGCTGCATGAGCAGGTAGGCCTGGCCGAGGTTAGTGTAGGCCGTGGCATAGGCGGGGCTCAGTTCTATGGCCCGACGGTACTCCTGCTCGGCCTCCGCAAACTCCCGGCGCTGCATAAGGAGGAAGGCAAGGTTGTTATGGGCAACGGCGCTTGAGTCGTCAATCTCCAGCGCCTGCCGGTAACAGCGTTCTGCATCGGCAAGCCTGCCCGCCAGGTGGAGTTCCGCCCCCTCTTTCAGCAGTGTTTGCATGACAGTTGTATCCATAGCAAAGAAGAGTCGTTCTGTCAGAATTCATGAACCAGCGGATCAACGATCTTCTCCCGGACTTTACCCGTCAGATCATTGAGACTGGGATAGGTGAACTGCAGGTTTTCAAAGGACACATCAGCCTTGTTGTCCTTATAGGCGAACGGAAACTCAAACCCTATCTCCAGACCGGTGTCCACCTCTTTTTTGAATATCGGCCATCTCCAGGTCTTGGAGATCTTCAACGGCCAGACTCCGGCCGAGGCCCGGACAAACAGATTGCCGCTGAAGCCGAGAACTGCCGCTACCTTGGCATTGACGAGCCCGTTCAGCTCAAAACCGGATGCAGGCGAGTACGAGAGTTCCGTGTGGAAAACCGGTTGTTTGGCCGCCGCCTTGATAAAGGCTTCGAGATCAATGCCGCCGGTCAGCGAGGCAATGCCGATACTCGCTGAAAGGCCGAAGTCAACGCCGGCGGTAATGCCGGCTTCGGCGATAAACTCGAAGTCAGCACCACCGGTGATGGACATCGCTTCAGGATGCGCCGGATTATAGGTGATCTCGGCACCGACGTTCACGAGACTGCCGGGGCCGATCTGCACGCTGGCCGTCAGTCTGGGCGAGATGACGGCCTCAATGCCAATGGTTGTGATCCCGAGGGGGATGCCGAACAGCGGTATATGGATGGACGGAACCGTGATCAGCGGCTTGTTGACCACACTGAACAGTTTGGGAACCACCTCAAATCGTTGCGGCAGCCTGATGCCGCCGGTGACCTCAATCTCGCCGTTTTCAAGCAGGTTGACCCCGGCATTGACCACCAGTTTATCTGTGATCCTCAGCTCCAGAGAGCTTTTGCCATAGACCTTGTAATCCGGAAGAGCCTCACCGGTCGGATTGCCTTCAGCATCAATGGCCCGGTTGGTGATGCCGAGGTTGAGTGTTCCTTTGAGCCGGTCCTTGTTATAGGCGACCCGGGCGTCGACGAGGAAGATATCGTTATGAAATTCGAAGTCAACCTGGGTGGAGAGGCCGGGGATATCGGGTGTGATCTTGCCGGCCCCGCTGAAGTCGTAGTCATTGTCTTTTTTGATGAGTTTAAGCCGGCCGGTCCCTTCCTTGATGCCGGGGAGTTTGCCGATTTTGATCGCACCCTCAATCTCCGAAATCTCTTCACCAAACCTGATGGCAAGGGTCACTTCATCAACCCCTTTGAGAGCCACCTTGGCGGTACCGTTGGCCGTCAGTTGTCTGTTGGCGTAGGCAACGGCGATCTTCGCCGAGTCTATGCCCCTGACCGCACCTTTGTCGATCTGGAGCTCACCCCTGGCAGCCCAGCCCTGTTTGTTGTTGTACTCAACCTCAATGGAGGCGGCTCCTCTTTTGAAGAGCTTGGGGTCAAAATCAAAACGGCCTCGGATGCCGAAGTCGCCGTTACTTCTGCCAAGGCCTGAAATTGTACCGGTGCCGAGTCTGCTTATTTCAAAGAGTACGTTGCCTTCAACAAAAATCCCCTTGTTGCCCGCACCGATGGTGATAAGCGCCGTGTTGATCTTGAACGGCGGCGGCAGTTTGATCTCACCGGCAGTGATGGTTTTACTGATGCCGAAGCTGTCTCCTTCCAGGAAAAAGTCGAGTTCAACGCCTTCGAGAATATCAAGTGTGGGTTGAATCCGGCCGCGTACAACAAGACCGATCCCGGGAACGAAATCAACCGTATCCAGCTCCGCAGGACTGAGCCCGTTGATCTCCAGTCTGCTCAGAATTTTTTCCAGTCCGCCCTGACCTTTTTTGCTGCCGCGTCGGGGCATGTGGCCGCCGAACACGATCCCATCCATCTTGTAGATGGGAATCGGCACCTTGATATCGCCGTTAACCACGGAAGGAGGCGTGATGGTCAGTTCAATATCGCCTGCCTTTTCACCGGTTGAAGTTTCGGGAAAGTTGAACTTGCTGACCGTGATGCCTTTAATTTTTTCAAGATCTGCTTTGCGCAGGCCAGTGCCGCCCGCCTCGGAGGTGTAGATAATCGGGTCGTTTTCAGTGCCTTTGGCCGCCGCAATCTGGCTGGCGGTCATGGGTCTGAACTGTTTGAGGTGTGCTGCATTGTCCGCTATATCTTTCTTTGACCAGTAGTCATCACCCAGTGCCCCTTTACTGAAGTTGGCCTTGGCATCGTCATAACCAACACTGCTGAAGGTGATGTCATAGGTGGTTTTGGCTGTTTCGAGACTGGGCAGCTTTTTTCGGGCATCGTCAGCCTGTTTTTTCGCCTTTTCGGAAGCAAGAAATGTGTTGACTGCAATCTCAATGGTCCTCTTCACCGCTGATCCTGAGGCGCGATTGGCGGAGAAGTTGAGCAGCTCCATGTTATCAAGGGAGTTTTCACCGCCAAGTTGCAGTTCCTTGACATGGTCCACGTCATAGGCTGAAGCCTTGCCGGTCTTGTTCCAGAGCGGTATCAGTGCGTTTTTGACTATGGTCTCTTTGGAGCCGATCAGTTTCAGGGATCCCCATTTTAAGTAGTAGGCGTTGGTACTCGCATCATACGCCTGACTTTTTGCCGCCTTTTGCGTCAGTTTCTCCACCTCGGCTGCCACAGTGGGCTCAACACCGGTTTTCCACACCACGTCCTGGGCTTTGCTGGAACTGGTCGCCGTATCCTTATACGAATCTTTCCGTTTATAGTTATGTTTGCGCGTAACCGATGTACCGATCAGGTTTTTATTGCGGCCCTTGAGTTTGGGAAGATACAGTTTTTTGATGGTGATGGTCTTGTTGGTGAAATCAATTGCCGGGGTACCGGAGCTTGCAGAGTTGGAGGCCCTGTTGATCATCGGTTGCAGGCCGTCACGCTGCTGCAGAGTGTGGGTCAGTTCGTGGGCAAGCAGGTGTCTTCCGGCCGAGGTTTCCGGCTTGTAGGCCCCTTCATTGAAGTAGATGTCGTTGCCGTGGGTGAAGGCCCGGGCGTTTAAGGTGTTGCTGAGGTTGGCGGCCTCAGTGTCCGTGTGGATGCGAACACCACCAAATTCAGCTCCGAAACCTGATTCCATGGTCTCTCGGGTTGTACTGTCGAGCGCTTCACCCCGGCCCTTTTGAGCCTGTAGTGCGCTTTCAAGATCAGGAGCAGGTTTTGTTGAGCTCTCTTCCTTTTCTTTTTTTTGAACTGTGGCAGTGTTGTGGAGAGCGGTGAAAAAACCGGTGTAGGCTGTGCGGGAGCGTTTGTTTTCGGTGATCTCACTGAACAGACCGCTGTTTCCGTCAATGGATTCGATGCTGTCACCCTCCACCTTGCTGATAATGCAGTGATGCTGGTAGGGTTGATCAATGTAGCCGATATCACCGGGCTGCGGGCTGTCCGTGGGTTTGAGTGTGCCGTAGGCCGTGACGCCTTTGCCCATCTGCCAGTTTCCGATGTCGATACCGGCCTTTTTGATGCAGTAGGTGGCGAAGATACCGCACCAGGAAGGCAGGCCGGGCCCGATGTACCTGATAACATCGTCATCCCAGACGCCCGGGGCACTCAGCTGAAAGATCTCCAGGAGCAGGTCGTGTCCGTAGCGAAGATGCCGGCCGCCGTCACTGCCCTCCGGCTGTTTGGCTTTTACTTTGCCGAGTTTTGAACGGGCAATGGCCACGATCGCCTCGCCTTTGCTCATGCCGGCCGGCAGGTCATCTTCACTGCGGAAGATTTTCTCGCCTTCTTCGACTTCGCGGTAAAAACGCTGGAGAGTTTCACCGTCATCTGCCTCGCTTTCAAAAAACGGCTGACGGAGGATGCGGTCATCTCCCTGTGTTTCCTGTTCACGGCGATCAAGGCGTTTTTCCGGATCAGCACCTGCCACAGGGGTGAGGCTGTTTGTCCGGTTGACCACCCGGTCCGCCATGGCCTCTGCCTCCTGCTCGTATATATCACCCGGTTTGCCGACCTTAAGTTTTGGTCGCACCGGTGTCGGCGCAAAAAAGCCGCTTTGTTGTTCAGGTGCAAAAAACCATTGTCGGGTACCTGAATGGCGGGGCTGCCGGTTGACGGCCGGCGGGATTTTGGCAGTTTCTTTCATGGCCGTATCCAGGAGAATTTAACTGTACCAGTCGACGAGCAGCGGCGCGGTCAGCCAGGGCAGTTTGATGATCCCAAGTCCCCAGGGGAGGTAGTTGAGCAGCAGGTCATGGCTTTGCGGTTCAACAAGCAGTCGGTTTTCAAAGGTGTTGACAATGAGTTTACCGGGGCGCTGGAGAAAACCCTCACGCAACCCTGCCGGTGAGGTGTTTTTTAAGATCTTCCAATGACCTATGGCAGCCCGCAGGAGTGTATCGGCCTCCTTGTGCATGCGAGGTGTCAGCTGAATGAAGCGGGGCACAGTATCGGACGGATCCAGCCCGCAGAGAAATTTTTCCAGCGTCAGCGTGTGTTCCGGCGGTCGCTCCTGTCCTGTTGCCAGGAAGTGCAGGAGGTGGACAGCAAGATTGCGGGCCTCGGTATCGCGAAAGTGCTGATCATGAAGAAGATCGAACTCCTGAAAAAAATATTCGAAAAACGGATGAAGAAGAACAAGGCCCGCATGATCAACATATATGCCGTCTTCTGCAGCTGACTTTGGCGGGGCCGGCGGTTGTTGAGCGTCTTCACCCGTCTCCGGAGACTGCCGCTTCTCTTCATCAGCGATGAAGTTGTCTGCCTCCTTGATGGAGAGCCGGCTCCTTCTGGCTGTTTTTTTGTGCTGCAGTCTGTTGACAGTCTCTTCTGTACTGTTCAGCTGCCCCAGGGAAGCGGCCGAGAGAAGAGGTGCCGATTGTATGGATGCGGGCGGGTGTTCGTTTTGAGCCGAGAGTAACCAGCGGATAAGTGAGCGCAGTTTATCCGTCTCTTTGACGACAACCGGTGGAGTCAGTTTTTCAGGATGTGCAGCCCAGGAGTGAAGCAGGGTGTCAATACGATGATCAGCCCGGGTTTTTTGGTGTGTGCCACTTGTCCGTGGTTCTACCAGCAGGCGGATGAGACGCTGGACAAAGGTAAAAGGAAACTGGAGAAGCAGTCGTTGTACTGCAGAGATGTTTGCCATGAAGAGCGCCAGCAGTGATGAGGCTGCCTCTGATCTCTGCTGTTGTATGTGCACCAGCAGCATATCCAGCGTGTCCTCAGCCAGAAAATCAAACGTTCTTCTGCTCCACCAGGGTAGTTGACCTGTTTCAAGAAAATGAAGAAAGGTGTCAAAGGTCCGTTTCCCCGGTGTCAGCACCCTGGGGTGTTCGTCGGATTCTTCGTCGGTTTTGCCAGGTACAGCATGGATACGTGGCTGCACCATGTGCTGTTCGTTCGGCTCTCTGCCGGTCTTGCCAAGTGCGGTACCGATAACATGCTCAAACTTCTCTTCCAGCGCATCAAGCACAGAACTGCCGAACTCTTTGGCAAAGGTCTCCGCATCAAGGGTATCAAGGGCAAGATCAAGCGTGTCAAGGCGGACAACTGTTTCAGGCGGAACCAGCCGGTCCAGCAGTTCCTCAAGCTCAGGAAGAATCCAGTTATGAAAGATGCGCGCTGCTTCATCCTGCAGGCGGACGGCCTCCCCTTCGTCCGGTGCCTCGATCTCGAGATTGATGCGATGGATGATGTAGTGTGCAGCGGTCACGGCAGTGTTCAGGTAAACAGATCAAGAGTTTCCAGTACTCTTTGTAGTCTTTCTCGTATTATATCGGCATGTTGGGAGACAAGGCTGGCCTCATACTCCTTGATGGCTCCCTGGAGGATATCGTTGGCATCCAGCTGCGGATAGTAGGTGTGCAGCCAGTTGGTCTGTTCAACAAATCTGTCCAGATTCTCCAGTATAATTCGTAAAGCGATGTCAGAGAGTTTCTCATCGCACCGTACGAGGTTGAGCATGAGCATCAGCAGGATACGAAGGAACTCTTCAAGAGCACGCGGCAACTGTTCGGGCACGTCTCTTGGGAATTTGAACGGATAGACCTGCTGCAGGAGTTCGCTTGCCTGCTGGAGAGCCTTTTCACGAAGACCCGGATCGTTTTCTTTGACCGTTGTGACGGCACGATCAAGCAATTGAAGCAAGTCTGCATACAGCCTCATGATATCGGGTTGATTGATGCTGTCCAGCAGAGCTCTAAATGTATCGGAGGTGAGCGTGTTGGTTGCCGCAGTAATAAAATCAAGAACAGTATCCTGACATGTATCAGCTACAGGTTCCGGCACCCTCACGCTGACGGTGGCAGTGGAGTTGCACGGGTCGTCAAGGACGGTTACGGTCGCAACAACCGTGGTAATCCCCGCTGCAGCCAGACCTTCGCGATTAAAGGTTTTGACCAGCTGCACTTTTCCCCGTGTTGTTTCCGTGCTTCTGTCGTTGAATGTCCAGATGTACGTATTCTCACCGGACTGCCCCTCATCCGTGCGGTTGGTGTAGACAATAACAACACCGGTGCGGTCTGATGATCGGACTTCCGCGGAGAGTTGCAGGGTAAGCGGCTTTCTGACAGCGATCACACAGTCGGTTGTATCACCGTCAAGGGTAAAGGTAATGGGTTTGCCGATCTGACTGGCGGGAACCTTTCCGGGATCAAAGGTCGGGTTTTCCCCTTGAGTGATTGCCATCGGTGCTTCGGCTGAACCGATGATCGCTCCCTTCGGAGAGTACAGACTAAAGGGTATGGGAGCATCCGCAGCACAGGCTAGGGCGGTCGGCAGTGCGAGAATCCTCTTCTCTCTGTGAATGATAAAGGCTGTTGGCGGACAGTCGGAACAGCAGAGGTAGGGGAGGCAGAAGTCGGCAACAATGACAGCCTGTTCGGATTCAATGACTCCTTCCTGGAGAGCCGCTGTGAGTTCTTTTGTTTTTTGCTGCACTTCTCTGATGAGAGACCGGGCACCGGGAGTGTCGGCGCGGACCCCGTGGGCTTCGAGGAAGCGGGCCAGTTCACGTTCCGTATTCACGGTATCGGCATTACTTGCAATGTAGCGGACAAAGGTTTCCGCATCCTGATAGGGTGAGGGAGTGGATTCCTTGCGTACTTTTTGAAGTGAGTCATTGTCTTGCCGGTTATCGCTGTCAATGGCACGGATATTGATTGCCTGGGGACCGGTTATGGCCGGTGTGTCCGCATAGACCAGAACAAAGGTTCCGCCGCGGTGTGTTCCGCCTTTATGTTCCAGACCGGGATGCTGCCGACGGAAAAGGGTAAAGGAGAGTCGTTCGAGAAGAGTTGCTTTGCGTTGTTCTATCTCGCTGAAAATCACCTCAAGTTTTTCGTCATTACAGCTGATCTGGCTGAGGGTGTCGAGCATGTTCAGGTACTTTGTCTCATAACCCAGTTGTACATATCCGGGGGTGGTGAAGTGGTTTTGCAGCCGGACGGATACGGCTTTCAGGAGGTTATAAAAGGTCCGGTTGAATTCCCGGTACCTTCTGATGAGATCTGCGGTGATGCGGTCAAGCGAAGAGGGGATGAACTGCTGGAGGGCGTTGAGATGCCCGATAATCTGTGTCGGGTACTCAAACAGAACAAACTGGTCATCTGTGGACAGGCCGACAAGTGCATTGGCAGCCATAGCCCGGCTGCGTGTTTTTTCAACAAAGTCGTCAGCCGAAGCAGGCTCACGTTCCATGGCCTGTATCATATACCTGCCGATGCTTTGTTCATCGCTGGTGATATAGGCTCCTGCAAAACGTTTCGTTGAAAAGAGAGGCAGCGTGGCCGGATCGGCGAACAGGGGCTGACTCATGGTCTGCAGACCTTTTCTTTCCGGTATGACCGTCCGGCTTACCGGTTCTTGCTCAGGCCGGAGTGTTTGTGCCGGTCTTGTGGCAGAAACGAACTGTTCTTCACTGATTTGCCATGGATGCGTCACCGGCGATTCGTCGGCTTTTTCCATATTGACATGCGGTTTATCGGGACTTGTCGTGAAACCGGAAAAAAACGTAACCCCTTCGGCGATGATACAGTTCATGTCAGCCTGAAAGATCTTGAGCATGGTGTTCAGATCGTCAAAGTGACAGGAGAAGTCGTTGAGATCGATGTCGGAGAGTTTTGCGTCACCAAGACGAACGGCGACGAGATCAAAGGGGATTTCTTTTGTGGTTCGCAGTTCGTTCAGCTCCTTCAGGACATCCCGAAACGGTCGGCCCATATGTCCTTCGATACGGAAGAAATCGTACGGGTCGATATCGTAGTCAAGCGGGTTGAGGGTCTCCTCCGGGACGGGGGGAGCGTACTGTCCGGCATTGTAGGAGAGGTTGTGCTTCACCTGATTTCTCAGATTCTTTCTGTGGCTCCACGCCGGTGCCAGGCGTCTGATATCCGCATAATAAAAGGGGATGGCGCGCTCGGCAAGTTCATGATTGTAATCCCGGCTGGGTGTGATTCGGATTTTTTCAACCACCTGAGGCTTAAAGGTCTCGATCAGCAGCCTGAGCCTGTTCAGCATGCTGGCAGCCGCCTCAACTTTGCTCCTGTTGGTACTGACGGCCGGTGAGGGATAGAACTGATGGCGGTAAGCCGGCGGTTCCAGGTCGTACCTGATACCGGGGGCTCCCAGCATGATGTGCTTGGGAAAGGCGTAGAGATTCGGCTGACATTCAAAGGCCGTGTTGTACAGTATTTCGCGCAGCTCGTTGTATGCTGCGACCACATCCTTGTAAAAGTCATAGGTGTACTGGGCTGCAAAGATATCAGTACCGGTGCTGAGAATCTGGCTCAGGTTTCTTGTCAGTGTATCAATCTGGAACCTCTGATCCGGGTCAATCAGCAGCTGAAAGGCCTTGTACAGGTCCCTGAGCGCAGCAGTCAAAGCAGCGGTGCCGTCTTTAGCTGCTGCAAAGTAGGTCTTGGCCAGAGTGATGCTGTTCTGGGTGGCGGCGGTGCCGAAGAGCACCCGCTTTGGCTTGATGATCGGGATCTTGAAGTACTGTGTATAGGCCTCGTAGTACTTCTGATAGAGATCATCGCCAATGGTCTCATCCGCATCCTTGTGGATGAGCTTGTCCATGTCCTCTCTGGAGCAAATGAGGAGTTTGGGTGTGGCCTTCTGCCGGACGCCAAGATTGTCACAGTCGGTCGCTGTACACCGGACCGGATTTTTGACATAGTATTCGAGATACAGTATCGCCACCCAGCCGGAGATGACGGCGTTCAGCTCAGTGATGGGCTGGTACTCCTGACTGTTCAGGGCATTTTTCTCTTCCTCGGTCAGCAGCTGGTAGAGGGTGAGCATCTTTTCCGTTGCCCCGGACCGGTAATAAAACGGATCATAGTGGCTGTTGTCCGGCGGCGTGTAGACTGTGAAGTAGCGGTAGGTTTGCAGCGGGGGGCGAAGCAGATCGCCGTCGGTCGTTACAGCCACACCGGGTGAGAGGGTGACAGTGTTCAGGGTGCGTGAAAGCTCTAGACCGCAGATAATGCCGGTTCCCAGGAGGCAGGTGCGGGTAAGACGATGCTGATCCTCAAAGAAGTCAATGATCTCATTTAACTGGACTTCGGTCAGCACCTGATCTTTGACAAACCTGCTGTATTCCTGATTCAGTCTTTCAAGATGTAGTTCCTGTTTGGTTGCCATGTGTAGTCGTCAAAAATGTGAGGATTATTAAAACCGTCTAGTCCGGTTGCGACTGGCTTTCAAGTGACCCCAGCATGGAGCCGCCGAGTACCAGAGCATTTTTTTGTGGAGTGTCGCCGTCGCAATCGGTGAGCCGACCTTCTTCGTAAATTGTGTAAAGTGAACCAAGTACTTCGATGAGTGCCTTAAGGGTGCTGTCAGAGGCCTGCCGGCCCGGATCTTCACTGCTGCGCCGTTCGTGAAGCCACTGTGTATAGACCGCCTCAAACAGTTGCATGTGTTCCTGATCGACAAAACAGATCCGGGGGAGTACATGGGCTGGAGTTTCCATGCGGATGAGCCGTTCGGCGAACCGGCGGAAGTAGCGGTTGCGCAGCCGCAGTGAATAACCGGGGAGGACAACGGTGATCCGGAAGGAGTACGGATCAAGCGGCGGGCAGAAAGAGCCGTCCGGTTCAATGCAGACCGGCAGAAACAGATCCTTTTTTTCCGGCGGATTGTCGCTGTCCGGCCTGAGCAGCAGATGTTCGACCACATGCATTCCTTCCAGGCGGAAATCCTCCAGAAAATACCGCATCATGGCCTCAATTGCTGATTCCAGCAGGGTAAAGGGGCCTTCCGGGAGTTCATCTTCAGTGAGCGGATACTCTTTTGGATGGATCGCGATGGCGGTGCCGCCGGCATTGAGCAGCACACAGCTCACCATGGACTGATCAGCGTTCAGGCGGGTTGCGTAGTAGCTTCGTTCGCAGCCGAGCAGACTGGCCAGGCCGAGTTCTTCGAAGGCGTCCGCTGTTCTGATGAACCCGGTGTTGACACTTTGCAAAATAACTTCATCGCCCTGTTTGATCGACCAGCCGTATCCTTGAACATCGGTCATGACACCGCCGATTTCCTTGCTTACCATGGCGGCGGGAAAGACCTCATAGGAGAGATCACCCAGCGGTTGCCTCCGGTAATGGTTAAACCCGAGGAGCCGGGAGATCCGTTTTTCCATACCGGTCACGTTGGCGGGCATCTGTCGGTCATCAAGCGGATTGTAGTAATCAAAGCCGCTTCCCCTGCAGGCGCTCAGATCGGCATACTCCTTCAGATAATCCGCCTTGTGGCGGATAACAGCCTCCTCGGCATCTTCACCGTAAAGCCGGTACATCAGGAAGACATACTCATTGAACTGCTCGGCAAAACGGGCGAGGAGGTGATCGAGGAACATGTTTTTCCGTTTGATATAGGGGTCAAGTCCGGTGGACTGCAGAATCGCCTCCACCTCATCCTGCCAGTGAGGGGCATTCGTGAAGATGGCGTCCTGGTCCTTCAGTCCCTGTACCACTCCGGCAAAGTATGTTCTGGCAACGCTGTGATCGGCAGCAAACAGGGTGCTGACCTGTTCAAGCTGAGCAAAGTAATTGGCGAGCACCTGTTCAAAGAACAGGAGGTAGCCTTTCATCTGCCGGGCTTGAGCCTTCCGGCGGGTTGTTGCTCCGTCGGGCAGACCGGCCCTGCCGATACCGTAAGTCTCAGGAAAATCGTTTTGAAAGCTGTGGTATTCGCCGATGCGACGATACCGCCCTTCGGGCATGGGGAGGTCCTCGGTGCGTTTGGCCTGCATCTTCCGGAGCCGCTCTTCCTGGAGCCTGTTGAGCCGCAGGCGGGCCTCCACCGTTTTCAGTTCAATGGGCAAAGCCCCTTTCCAGAAGTTCAGAACCGAGCTCTCGGTACAGAGAACCGGTTTGTGTCCAGGGGGAATACAGAGATTCCATACTTCACCGGCAAGGGACTGGTGGATTGTTTCCACATCGGTTTCCGAACAGTCGCAGAGTCCGAAGCCGATCTCCTTGACAAACCGCACGCCCTCGGTGTTCATGATGATACGGATGAGGTCACTCAAACGCACTTCTGTACGCAGCTGACTCTCGGCAAGATCTTCCCGGCAGATAAATCCTTTTTTGACAAAGGGGTTGCCCGGTGTGGTGTAGGGATAGGGGTCGGTGAAGGCAAAAACCGGACCTTCGAAGATCTCGTCAGTTGTCTTCCCCATCTCCTGCATTTCCTGCAGACTGTAGAACGGGATATCCGGCGCAAGATACCGGTTGATATTGAAGATGATCCTTGCCCAGACATCTTCCGGGTCAGCATTCGGTACAATATCGATATCGCCGCAGAGCACCACGCCGGCGGACGGTACCTCGCCGATGCTTTCGATATCTTCACAGAGATTACGGAAACGGTGATAAACCGCCAGGACCTGCCGGTTGATCTCTTTTTTTCTGGTTGTTATCAGCTGCTGCTGCGTGGCGGGATCTTCCTGACGATCAGTTTCCTTAAGAAGCGCTGAATCATCATAGTCAATCAGGATGGAGTTCAGCCCCTGCAGAACAAACTCTTTTTGTTGCACAGGGTCGGTCACCTCATCCGGTTTTTTGTAATGCAGTTCCGGGCGGCCGACAACCGGCAGATCTTTAAACCGGGCGACGATGGAGCGATCAGCCGCTGTTATCCAGCAGTTGCGTACCCCCTCGATCCGGATGAAGAGCTGACGGAAATCGTCGGCCGTGCATGGGCAGGAGGGGAGGGCGCTGATGGCGGAGAGAAACTGCTCATGCATGTGTTGCAGGTTGTCTTTCGGCCGCGCCAGGATATCCTCCATCGGCATGGCAATGCGGTACCCCAGGTCGGTGATGGTGTAGCAGAGCATCTCCAGTACCGTTACCCCAGGGTCGTGGGTATTGTAGTCGGTCCACAGCCTGTGCGCGAGGCGCTCAATATATTTCAGGCCCTCGGTGCGAAGAAAGGCATAGTCTTTGCCGTATTCGTCGCTGATTTCCCGGGGAATGGTGCGGCTTTCATTCATTGCAGACGTTGTCGCTCTCAATCACTGTTATGTTGTGGGCAGGGGCTGACACAAGGATGGCTCTGGCACTGGAGGCCACTATCTCATTCTTGTCCCTGATGTTGATATCTTGCGATCCGATCCGATGGTACATTCTGAAAAGGGAGATGAAGTCGACATAAGGCAACTCCTCAATAAATTGAATGAGCATACTTTTGTAGAGTCTGCCGCCAAACTGAATGGTTGAGGACTCACCAAAGGCCCATGGTGAGAGAAACCGGAGGATGTCCTCATTTAAGATGGCCTGATAGGCATGGGCATCGTACCGGTTGTGGAACCTGACCCGAAAATCAAGAACCACGGTTTCGTACTCAGGGTGAGCTGCTTTGCATTTGATGTGAAGACCGACCAGCGGGGAGAGAAAGTGTTCGATCTGCCGGAGGGTGTTTTCACTTGTCCTGGGCTGTAACCTGTCAAAGAGGTGTTTGTTGCGGATATCCGGTATCACGATCAGCGAAACACAGCCCGGAGCCAGTTCTTCATAGGCCGGGTCCCCGAATTCTGTCGGGGTGAAGGTGTGGTTAAGGCATTTCACCTTGTGGATGCCCGGAAACGCCTGCAGGATCAGCCGTTCATAGTCCCAGATGGTAACAGCCCGCTGTTTGTGCCGCAGACGTTCACTGACGCGCAGATAAAAGGTCTGGTCGTTTTCCTGAAGCGCGCCGCCGAATGATCCGTACGGCTGACTGACACCTTTGATGAGCGCCGGCTTGTCAATAATCCTGCTGATGGTCGCTGCCGGCAGAGAGGCGCTGAGGTGGGACAGGTCGTTTGCATGGTCCTGAAAAACAGCGCTGACCGCCTGGCTGTGGATACCGGCAAGCTGACAGACTGAAGTGTGGTGAAGTCCCTTGGGCAGTTGTGCCTTCAGCCAGTAGAGGCCGGCATCAAGCAGGGTGTTGCTGGCGTTGACGGCTGCCGGAAGGTTGAGCGTAAGAATACCGGATTGGAGAAGATCGCCGGTTCCGTCACCGGTCAGGAAGTGGTGATTGAGCAGCTGCCATTCGTTGTTCGCCAGACTGTACCAGCCGATGTGCTGATTTCTGCCGAAGGTGGGCGCCAGCGGATTCTCGCTGCCCTCTGCCGCGGCAAAGAGGAGGGAGAGCGAACCTGAGGGCTGAGCATCGGCGAGCCCGATGTAGAGTTCGCCTTCCGGTGTATAGGGCGGCATGACAGTTATCTGTCGGGAAGCTGTGGGATCTTCGAAGAAATCACACTGTTCTTTCAAAAAGATATGCTGTTCCGCCTGGCCGAAGGGATGTTCGTGAAAGAACTGAATAGCCCGTTTGGTGAAGTTATCGTACTTTTCTTTTGGTGTTGCCTGGCTGGTGAAGGTAAAGGTATTGGCTGCTCTGGCAGTATAGTCAAGCGAGAAAGAGGCAGCCTGTGGCGTGTAGGGAGCGTTGGGCATCTGAAGATCGGGATTACCATTCGCCCGTTCAGTCATCCACAGGGTAAGGAGTTTCGGATACAGGTCATGGAGAAAACCGGTCTGGAGAACGAGACGAATAAATCCGGAGGCGGTGGTTGCATCAAAATCGGTCTTCCCGGTCACTGGAGCGGCAAAACCGGGATTAAAGCGGGTCGCCTCAAACCGGCTGGAGATTCTCCGTTTTTTGGGACTGGTTTTTTCCTCATCAGTACCGAGGTAGTTGCGAAGCACCGCCTTATTGACATTCAACCCTTTACGCATCAGAAGCGGTGGTACACGGAGAGCCTCCGGAGGTTCATCCGCAGGGTCGTGCCGGATGGAAATCGATGAATCAAAGAGGGGTACGGCCGTACCGCGTGCAGGTGCCGGAAACCAGCTGTTGTTGTTCAGGTACTGGGGGACGACGGTAAAGTCATTATCATGGGTTATGATGGAGTTTCCTGTTAATCCTCCATTTTTGTATTCAGTGTAGTATGTTGTCAGGCTGTCGGGTTTATCCTTCCACTCCACGCGGAGTTGCACCTGCTCCCAATCTTTCTGGAGAATTTCGTGACAGCCGATGTAAAAACCGGCGCCTTTTCTGGGTAGCGGCCCGAAAGGGTAAAAGGGTTTGGCCGGATCAAGTCTGCCATGGTCATTCTCCAGAACCACATCTCTGACACCGAAAACCTGGACGTCGATTCTCGCGTCTGCAACAACAGCTCGGCTGAGAAGCGAGTAGATCATGTAGCCGCCGGAAGTTCCCGTGTTGACCAGTACCCGCATCACCGGCAGGTTCGTGACAAACCGTTCACCATGGATCTTTTCCTCATAGGGAACAATGGCCGGTTGAGCCGCATCAACGGTGACCGTTAACTTCCACGTTTTTGTTTCGCGGTCCGGAATACTGACCAGGCTGATTTCTGTGGCGGCTATCCAGTCCTCTGCACCGGAGAAGAAGACGTGGAGCTGATCGCGGTAGTCATCTTCCGTCGGCAGGTCGAGCGTTTCGGGAAAGTTAAGGTCAAGGGAGAGGGTGATGGTCCGCTGCCCCTCTTTCAGAAGAAGGACTTTAGAGGCAAGTGCAAACCCCAGGGTGGCGGCCGGCCAGTCATCATTGCCGAATCCGTTCCAGATCGGATGCTCGTTTTGGAACTCTGTTCCAAGGCCATCAGCGGAATTTGTCATCTCAGCATAGCGCACTGAGTGTCCTTCCCGATGATAGATGCTTTTGATCATGGCCACCTTTGCCCTGTTGACGGTGATTTCCGACTCTGTGGCGTAGTGGAGCGGTCTGCCCGAGGCATCCTTACCGCCGTCCAGCAGACTGCCGGCCGGCACGGTTGTCGCCGCTGCGTTTTTAGCGAGTTCGAAAAGGATGTGGACACGGTCGGGTACTGCCGGTTTTTTGCTGAGTTGCAGTACGCGGGTGTAATAAAAATCCAGGTGCCGTTTGCTCAACCTGTTGAGATGCTCCTGCGAAAAGCGCATGAGTTTGAGAAAGGCGAGAAACAAAGCGAGATGGGGTGCATAGTTGCCTCTGGGCGGACGCTTCAGGATGCGTTCGCGCTCCGCTTCCTCAAGCCACTTCTCACCGGCAACTAGTTCCGCATCCTTGAGCCACTCCCGGATCTCTTCTTCCGCCTTCATGAAATCCTGCCAGTTTCCGTCCGGGACACTGGCATCTGCCGTGGAGAAGTAGTTGAGACGTGCACCGTAATGGTAGGCAAAACGCATCCAGTCGCGCAGATCAAACTGGTGAATCTGGATGTTGCCAGGTTCCAGAGCAGCTAAAAACCGCTCGTTCTGTGCGGTGCCGTCGTGCTGGAGCGGATGAGTATGTGTGCAGTCAAGAGCCATTTATTCGATGTCAGGCAGGTTGGAGCCTTCGTTTTTATAATACGGGTAGACAAAGTTGAACCGGGAGTTGGTGGTCTTCACCCGATAGGTGATGACAATGAGCACAACACCATCTGTCTCTCTCGTTGTGTCGATCTCCAGATGTTCCAGATCAATCCGCGGTTCATGGTACAGGATGGCATGTTCGACCAGGTCCTTGAGATAGGTGCGCATGGTCAGGTTCATGGCCTCAAAGGTTATTTCATCGAGATTGCAGCCGTAGTCGGGTTGCATTATCCGTTCACCCAGCCTGGTGGAGAGGAGAATTTCAAGGCTGCTCCGGATATCGTCTTCATTTTCCAGCATGCCGACCCCACCGGCAGCACGGTTGAATTCAGGTGGAAATCCCCAGCCTCTGCCGAGAAAGGTGGTGTCTGTGTCCATTGTTTCGTCTCCTTTCTGTCAGCCGCCGATATCAACTGTCGGAAAACCGGCGGCGATTGAACCGCCGTGTGCCGTGGAATCTCCCATTCTTGCTGCGGGTTTACCGCCGATGAAGACAGTGGTTGATCCCATGGTGATGGCGTCGGGAGGCCCGGCACACACACACTGGTCACCGGCCACTGCCGCCGGCAGGCCCCCGATGAGTACAGTCGGCTCACCCGGTGGCAGAATCGGTCCACCGACATGGGGTTTAGGACCGGGGTCAACCATCGGGCAGACGTGCATGTCGGTTATACGGGCTGCAGGCGGCATGTCTTCTGTCCTGTCTAATTGATCTGCACCATGGCCCCTTGGACGGTCATGGTACCGCCGGCCTTGACTTCGGCACTGGCTGTGCCTTCAACGGTCAGGGAACTCTGGGCCTTCATCTCGGCGTTCAGACCGGCAAGGGCAAGATCCTGCTGGGCCTTGATTTCGATTTTTCCCTGGCTCTCAATGATTATGCCGCTGCTGTCCATGACCAGTCTGTTCTGGTGATCGTCGCTGATGGTAATGGTATCACTCTCTTCATCGAGAACGATGGTTTTGCCGGCCGGTGTCTCCAGAGTCACCGTCTTGCTCTCATCATCAAACAGCAGTCGCATGTTCGCCCGGCTGACATATCCTTTCTGCGGATTTTTCTCTTCGGCGGTCAGCGGAGCCGGCAGAGCGCTGGAGTGCAGCATGCCGAGCACCACGGCATGGCGCGGATCATCGTTGATGAAACCGACAATGACCTCGTCACCCACCTCCGGCAGAAAGAAGGTGCCCCGCTCATGACCGGCGTCCAGTGTGGCCAGCCGCGCCCACGTTCCCTCTTCTGAAGGGCTGATGAGAGGCAGGCGGACCCTGATACGGAATTCACCGTCCGGATCATTGTCTATCTGTGTCACAATCCCGGCCTGCAGGCCGTGCATGGCTCCTGTCAGACCGCCGGCAGGCTGCACGTTGATCATATTACTGCCGCTGAACCATTCCGGATCAAGGCCAAAGAAGATGTCCGTGGTCCAGTCACCCCCTGCGATGACGTGCTGCGTGGCACTGGTAAACACCCTGCCGTCGAAACGATCACCGATACCGGAAAGTTCAACAATCTTCCCGGGTTTGACTGTATGTATACCTTTGCACTTCACCCTTCCCCGGACTTTAGCCAGCCGGCGTTTGATCAGGAGTGCGTCTCCCCAGGCTTTGAGCTCCGCCTCTTCCAGTGCACCGCCGTGATTCTGGATATATTCATCGAGTCCGATCACCTCCGCCAGCCGGGCAGGCGTCAGGTTACTGTTCAGGTTGATGCCGGGTTCTTTGCCTTCGGCGGCGAGAACCGACTGTTCCGCCGGATTCCATGCCCGGGAGGTGACTTTCTTCAACTGATGCCGCGCATCGATTTCAGCGTCAAATTCAAGAATGGTCGCACCGTATTGGAGTGAGAGAACCGGCGACTGATCAGGGTCCGGCGCCATAACCGAAAAAGTGCCGTCATCGACCAGGCAGATCTTGCCGTTTGCTTCCGCCCTGGTCAGGATGAAATCCCAGTCCGTACAGTTGGCCTGCACCAGTTCCTTGTGGGTGGTGGTCGAGGCTTCTGCAGTGGCTGTAAACCCGCTGTATTCACCGGTGATCCGGGCAATGGCATCACTGTCTTTCACCCGGGCAAAGTATCTGTTCTTGCGGCCAACGGTCATTCTGACTGCTGCATCCCGGCACTCCAGAACGAGCACACCGCTTCCCTGACCGCGAACCCGAACCGAATGACTGATGATGATTCCCTTGAACAGGGTGATCAGATCGTTCTGATATCCGCACCTGATCTCAATCTTTTTGCCGGGGATAAAGAGCTGATCATTGCTGGCCGTAAATACGCCGCTTGATGCATCGCCGTCCAGTATTATGACCTTTGCCCAGGCAACCCGGTTGACCTCCTTTCTGACCGTGATCGAATCGACCTGCCAGGTACGAGCCAGTTCACTGTCTTCAATCAGGATGACAGGGGAGACCACGGTGGCGGGCCGGCTGGTGGGCAGTACTCTATCCTGGGCCATATTACTTTGTTATCGGTGGAAAAATGAGCTGCATACCTGTTGTCAGGTTCCTGAAGTCATCAAGACCGTTGGCCCTTGCAACTTCGATATAGTACTTCGGATCACCGTAAATCCGGAAGGCCATGAGCGGCAGGGTGTCTCCGGCCGTGACAGTGCGGACATGGGTGAGATCCGGTGAGCTCGCATCCTCTTGGGCTACCCTCTTGGTGTCATCAATCGAGCCGATGAAGCCGGCTTTGACCAGGGCCCGAAGGGGGAGGCCATCGGAACGGAACAGCTTATAGGTGATGTCGAGATTTTCCAGACAGCAGTCGAACTTGAGCGTGCCCCAGTAAATACTGAGAAAGCGGGGGCGATGTTTGTCTCCCTTGTATTCAAGGATCAGTTTTTTAAAACGTTCCAGCTCAGATTCAACGCCGTTCTTCTCGTCTTTCACCCCGTTGATAACACCGGTGGCGTCGAACAAGAGCTCAAAGTCGAGTTTTTGCGGCTCTATTTTGCTGAATTTCGGGAGTTTTCCCGTTGTTCCCGGTGCCTGTTTTTCAGAGAATTTGACAGTGATCTTCTGGGAATAGCTCTCCGGGTTGACGAGCACCTCCATGTGATCGTCGGCTGTCTTCCGGTTGGCATCAGCATAGGAATAAATTTTCAGCTTGGAGACATTGGGGGTCATCAGCGTTCATTCCGGAGTCTGAGGAGTTCCATGACCTGCTCAACACATTCGGTTATCAGCCCGTCCATGTCAGGAGCCCCTGACTGGACACTTCCAGGAGCCGTTGTGCTCTCCTGTTCCTGTTCACTGCGGGTGACGCTGACCCGGATGTTGAGTTCACGGATTTCAATGGGCATGGGACAGGTCAGGAAAGAGTGAAGTACTGGTACTGAAGTTCAAAGGTCTCAATGGCGAGCCCGTTCTGCTCGGCATTGAGGTCGCTGTGGCTCCATTTTCTCGGCCAGGCATGTTTAACGCTCCAGGTCATGAGCGGTTCATGGTTTTCATTGAGCAGCGAGACGGTCAGGTCAACCGGTCTGATGTCCAGCGATAAAAAAGCATCGTTGCACCATTTTGTCAGCAACTCCGAATCGTTGACCAGTCCGCGCTTCAAAACAAGCACCGGGTACTTTGTCCGCACCGGCAGAATATGTTCATACCGGTTTTCACCGCCTTCTTTTTTTGCCTCGGTTTCCAGCTCCATGCTGAGGCCGGAAACCGATTGAAAGCGGCTGTCGATCTCTTCCGTACCGATACCGGTGAACACCACTTTGAAGTGAAAGCCCACCGGCGGATAGTATTTCCCGTTATCAGCCATGATTGCTCATCATCCGGGTCAGCCGTTCTGAATCACCAGTCCTTCATGGGCCAGTTCAATGCTCTCAATGGCCACCTCGTTGGCATCACTTTTAAGATCCGGCGCCTGGATCTTCACCGGCCAGGCCTGCTTGACCTTGTACGAAACCACTGGTTCATGGTTTTCGTTGAGAAGACTGATAATGAGATCCCGGCGTTCAATGGTGTTGAGTTTTACCGAGTTGAGCCAGTCGTAGTACTCGTTGTCACTGGCAAAAATACCCCGCTTCAGGGTGATGTTACCGTACTTGTGCAGGCCGGGCATCTTGATCTTGCTGTATTCCGGACTGCTGCCTTCCCGGTATTCGATGACTTCGTTTTCAATGGTCAGGCCCGTCACTTCAGTAAAACCGATGCGGGTACCGCCCCACTGTACCTGGAAGTGAAACTTGGGAATCGGATAGGTTGCCATAGGAGATCACTTGTCAGTTAAAGTTGAATGTATCTGCCGGTATCCGTCCAGTGCTGAGGAAACCGACGGGATGAACCTGTGTGTCAGACTGCAGCTGCGTGTTGTCTTACCCCTGACCTGATTGCATCAGGTGGCTGAAGCGAAGGATAATGAACTCCGCCGGCCGGACAACGGCCATGCCGATCTCGACAATCATCCTCCCTTCAAGGATATCGAGGGCGGTCATGGTCTCGTTCAGACCGACATGCACATAAAAGGCTTCCTCTGGTTTGGCCCCCTGCAGCGCTCCGGCACGCCATTGGAGGATGAGGAAGTTTTCAATCATGGCACGAACCTTGACCCAGGTATTGGCATCATTGGGTTCAAAGACAAAGGGTTCTGTTGCCTTTTTGATGCTCTCCTCCGCCATAATATAGAAACGTCTGACCGGTACATAGCGCCACTCGTTATCGTTACCGGCCAGTGTGCGTGCACCCCAGACCAGAGAACCCCTGCCGGTGAACGCCCGGATGGCGTTGATCGATTTGCCGCTCGTGTGCACGTTCAGATCTTCCTGATCTTTATTGTCCAGGCTGACCGCGGGCCCGATTATGGCATTGATGCTGATATTGGCAGGTGCCTTCCATACACCCCGCGTACTGTCAACACCGGCGTAAATACCAGCGACAGTGCCCGATGGCGGCACGGTACGCATCGTTCTGATGAGCATGTCACGTACACCGCTGAAAAATGCATGGCCTGCAAACAGGGCGTCATTGCCTTCACGTTCATAGTAGAGGGCCGCATCACAGAGGCGGTCATAACTGCTCAGGATCCTGGACACGTGCGGTGCAAGGGCGGAGATGATCTCCAGCCGCCCGGCCCTGTTGTTGGCAAAGGATGTGGTATCAGCCTCTATATCATCTATGGCGGTATTGTCGAGCCATGCGGGGGCAAGCGGGCTGTACAGGGCATTGACCCTGGCAGCATCCCTTGCTGCTTCGGTATTGGCGATGGTTGCCGGATTTTTTTCAATGGCAACAAGACCGATGAGCGCCTCCATCAGTCCGGCATCCTTTTTGAGCAAGGCAACCTCTTTGGCAAAGCCTGAGTCCGTCTGTGCCGAGGCTTCAGCCTTGGCAAAGGCGGCTGCAACATCGGCAAGTACATTCAGATAACCTGTCATGTTGCTTGTCAGGGCTGAGTTTCTGCCAATGTCTGCCTCGTAGTCGGCCAGGCGCGCTCTGAGATAGTTGCTGCCTTCGGCTCTCAGCCTGAGTCTGTCTGCCCCGGCAATGTCGCAGCAGGCATCAGTGTCTGCCAGAGCAGCTGTGATGGCGGCTGTCAGAGCCTCTTCTTTCTCGTTATTTGCATACGGCGTGAGATCGGTGATCCGGGTTGCGGGAGCGGCTGCGTCAAAGAACGCAAGCTGACGGAAACCGATGTCACAGGTGTAACCGGTGACAATCCAGGGGTAGTAGGCGGCGCCATAGCTGAGATTGTTGATACCTATGGAATCCCGGAAGTCTTTCAGGGGGGTGTTGCTCACATCTTCGGGCAGATACCCTTCCATGATGTCAAGGATGGCAAACCGGTCTTGCAGCTCTGCGCATTGACTGAGCAACAGCTTCTGCAGATCGGTGAATGCGGCCAGATCCGGTTCGTCGTTACTGTTGAGCAATGCAGCAGCATCAGGGCAGACCAGCAGGGTAGGTTCATCCACCTTACGCAGGAGCTCCACTCCCTTTTTCAGCGCATCAAAGGCAACTGTATCCTCAAAGCTGCCCACGCTGACGATGTAGCAGTTACCGCCGCCGTTGTCATAAAACTGTCTGAGAACATCATAGAGGTAGTACCGTTTATCCGGTGTGACTGACTGCAGCGAATTGTCGGCTGCGGCATCGGTGACAACCCTATAGGTTGCCGGTATGTAGGCACTGCCGAACAGCGCTTGAAATTCCACCAGTGATTTGATTCGCACCGGTTCGTTCGTCAGGTTTTTGCCGGCCGGATCACTTGCCTTCTCCGTGTAACCGATAAAGGCCGGCACCGCTGTATCCACCTGGGCAACGGATGGCGGGAAAAGGGAGATTTCCTGAACATAGACGCCTGGAGTTTTGTAATTCATAGCCTTGGCACCGGTTGAGTGTTAGTTGTTGAGGACTGTCAGGATACAACCATCTTGTGACTGAACCGGAGGATGATAAACTCAGCCGGCCGTACCACTGCCATACCGATCTCAACGATCATACGTCCTTCAAGGATATCAAGGGCGGTCATGGTTTCACCGAGACCGACCCGGACGAAAAACGCCTCTTCAGCCTTAGCGCCTTGCAGGGCTCCGGCCCGCCACTGCAGTACGAGAAAGTTCTCGATCATTGCCCGCACTTTAATCCAGGTGTTCGCATCGTTGGGTTCAAACACAAAGGGTTCGGTCGCCTTTTTGACGCTCTCTTCCACCATGTTATAGAAGCGGCGGACACTGATATACCGCCATTCGTTATCGTTGCCGGCCAGGGTGCGGGCTCCCCAGACCAGCACACCTTTACCGCTGAACATACGGACAGCGTTGACCGATTTGCCCGTTGTGGTCACGTTCATATCCCGCTGATCCTGGTCATCGATCTTGACCATGGGTTCGCTCACATAGTTGAGTGACACGTTGGCCGGCGCCTTCCACACTCCGCGGGTGCTGTCCACCATGGCATACACCCCGGCAATGGCCGGTGAGGGCGGTGAGATGACCTGAAACTTGGCGATCTCTTTCTTGATAAGGGCATAGATCGAACTCTGGGCATGGTAGAGAGAGGTTTGCGCGTCAGTTGCCGCAAGTTCAGTCGTTCCCTCAGGCGGATACTTGCGCAGTACGATGTTGTCCGGAATCTCGGTGTTACTGACGTTGGCACCGCGAAGAACGGGTATGGCGGACTCATCGATGAAATAATCGAGGGTGGTACGCAGCCAGGGGTAGTAGGCTGCTCCGTAGCTGAGGTTGTTGCTGCCGATTCTGGTGCGGAAATCACCTTCAATGGCATTGAAAGCCGCCTCACCTTTGGCACTTGCGGCAAGATGCAGGTCAATGATCGCCACCCGGTCCATCAGTTCGGCGCACTGGCCCAGGGCCTTGATCTGCAGGCTGTAAAACTGATTGGCGTCGGTCAGGGAAACCGCATCGGTGAAGACGATCATCGTGGGTTCATCTTCCTTTCTGAGGGAGACAAGGGCTGTTTCCATCTCTGTGTTGCTCACCAGAGTGCCGCTGGTCTTGTACCTGCCGCAGGAGACGATATAGCAGGGGCCGCCGCCGTTACCGAAGTAGAGTTGCAGGCTATAGTACAGCCGATACTGCAGGGTGGCAAAGGGATCGGCCAGGGGGCTGTCAAGCTGAAATACACCGTCTGCCTTTTTGATTCTGATCCCGGTATCTGTTCCGGTTACAAACCTCGTGGGAGGTGCCATGCCGAATATCTCCACAAATTCGGCCAGCGACTTGATACGCTTGGGTCTGGCCGTGAGAGAAAGCCCCCGGTAGGTGTCTTTTTCCGTGTAGCCGATGAAGGCCGGAATGGCTGTTTCCACCTGAGCCACAGAAGGAGGCAGTTTGGAGATTTCCTCTACGTAAACGCCGGGGGTTTTGTATGTCGTTGCCATGGTGATCCCTGTCAGTTGTTAGTGGATGTGGATGTCTGAATAGAATTTACTCTCCGCCTCAACAGTCAAAGCCTCTGCCTTGATCATGGTCACCTCCGGGTTGGGCAGGTCATCAACCTGTACACCGTTGCTGTCAGGAACACTGATGTTGTCGATGAAACCGAACCGGGTAAGCGGCATGGGGTCGGCAGTTACAGAAGAGGCGTTGAACGATCTGCCGATGTATCGCCAGTGCGTGGCTCGATTTTTGAGCCGGAGTTCATAAACCGGACTGCGTATGTGCCCCTGGGTATCGAGCATGTTGTACGATGCGCTGTTGCTCTGCACTGCAAGGCTGAGGATTGCAAAAGGTGTTTCCTGTTCCTCCAGCAGATAAAAGTACTGCTGATCCTGATAGCTCAGATCAGCCGACTGTGCGTGCAGCCGGTAAAGACCTTCGGGCAGGCCGCGCAGATCGAGCCTGATGGTGCGAAACTCGCCGGGCAGGATGTCGGTTTTGACGTCAACCGTGGTTCCGGCGGCGGTTTGGACGACGAGATCCGGCTCGAGACCGGCGGCTGTCACGGTATAGAGCAACTGCTGCTGCACCAGCCGATACCGGTCATTTGCATTGGCATAGGAGATCGGCAGACCGTTGCTCTGCTGCTCCTCCAGCCAGTCGGAAGAGGAGACGGGGTCTGCCGTTGTCTTTACCTTTGCAGTGAAAAGTCGGGTAGGAGCGGACGGGTTGTCGATAAGGGTGTCACCCGGCATATAAGTATGTCCGGTCCTGAAGGTGCCGGGCAGCGAGCAAAGGGACGGGAAGATCTTTCCGGAGGCAGTCGCGAGGTTGCTGAAGAGATAAACCCGGCCGTCATTCCCCGTTAGCGGCAGCGCCGTATAGTTGAGCAGGTTGTAGTCCCGGATATGGATGTTGAAGGTGAAGGTCAGATCGTTGTCGAGAGTATGAAACGGTCTGTCCGGCTGTGTCGGATCCGCAGCCTTTTCTGTTTTCAGACCGACGAGAAAACCGGTGGCCGTCTGTCTGAAAAGACACTGGTGCCGGGCGAGATCTCTTCGGGTCTGTCTGGAGGGGACGATCTGAAAGATATCGCCGATATCATACAGCAGCATCAGTTCCGCCTGTTCAGCGGTGCTCATGGAGGTGAAGTTCTTCAGCCCGTTGTTGAGCAGGTAGTGGTGAAGAATGTTCACTTCAAAGAGGATGCTGTAGGTAAGGCTTATGGCCATACTGTGTATACCTCGGCTGAGCCGGTTTATGGTGCGGCCGAATCATCAATGCCGATCGTTCTGATAACGCCGCGGGTTTCTCTGACAGCCGCTCTCTGCAGTTTCACAAGACGGACCTTGTAACAGACAAAAGGATGCTGTTTGCCCCCAAGGGTGCTCCACAGGTAGTTCACCTGTTCAAAACTGAGCGAATAGAGGTCGAGGATAATATGAAAATCTCCTGGCAGCTCGTTGTGGAAATCATCCGTCAGGCCGCTGTGGATGGGAGCCCCGTCCTGTCTGGTGAATATCTTTTTACCCTGGAAGAAGTTGATGGTGTGTGAGAGGTAGATAAGTGCATGTTCATAGTTGACCATGCAGATCGAAAAGAGAAGAAAAAGGTTCAGATTCACCGGCGGATTGGTGTAGTGGGCTTCGTTGCTGTTCACAACATAGGTGCCGGGTTCGTTTTTCATGGCCGTCTCTTCTGCGAGGTTGACCAGGGTGAGGAGAACCTTGTTACAGCTTTTCAGTTCGTTATCGGTGAGTTGGGACACATTTTGTATGGTTGCGGCTGGATGGGCGGTAAGGCCGCCGGGTTTTGTCAGGCCGGTGTAGTAGGAGTTCAGGTGCGCTGTGAGGATTTTTAACGCGTGAAATATCATAGCACTGTTACCGTGCTCCCGAAGAGTTGAATACTTTTCTTAAGATACTGTAACCAGAATACTTCCAGTGGTTACGGCTGCAACTGGCATGCAATGTACGCACGGGACAGTTGAGCGACGGTCAGATGTACGAAACTCCTCCTTATGTAACACTGTGTAGTATGAACAAAACCGGTAAACATTGATGCCTGCCAGATAAGCATAAACGGTATCTGTGGAAAATGAAACTGCAAAATAGAAACCTGTAGAGAATTTTTGTTCGAGGAAGCAGTTCGTAAGAACCTGTATTTGATCGGAATTTTACTGAACAGGCTGTTTGTGTCATCGATCTGAACCACGCCCCTGTCCAGAGGCATCCGGGTCAGGCAGGGTTGCGCAATCCTTTTTATGGCGTGGGTGGTGTAATGATGAGTCTTTCTTCAACCCTGTCGGGGAACCGCACTGAAGCCAAGCCACAGGGCCAGGAGACAGACAGTAACACTGAGCAGAATATACCCGCCGGCCATGAGGAATTCGGAGCGGCGCAGAAGATAAAAGGATTCAAGTCCAAAGGCGGAAAAGGTGGTGAATCCGCCCGCAATTCCGGTGAAGAGAAAGAGCCGGGCCTCTGTGGAAAAGAGGTTGTTTTTCATGACGCAACCAGCCAGCACGCCGATGACAAGACAGCCAAGAACATTGACGATGAACGTTCCCAGCGGAAACCGCCAGCCCATGGTGTGCTGCATGACCAGTCCGGACAGCAGATAGCGGCCCGCTGAACCAAGCGCACCGCCGGAGGCGACAAGGATAAGAGCGTATAGAGTGGATCTGTCCATATCAAAAAGATGTAACAGTTGCAGTAGCCGGTACCCGGCAGAGCGGAAACACAGTCACCCGCCCCGGCTCTGTCTCCCGGTTGTGTTTCGGAGCCTTTAAAAGAAAGCAGGCCGGATATTAACCTGCTGAGTCTGTTTTTGCCGCCTGTTTCAAGGTGCAATCAGCAATAAAACCGCTGTGCACAGACCTTGCACAAAGAGTACCTGAAAAGCGGCCGGCCGAAGGCCGGTGAAAACGTACCATCATATCTTCCCGTTTCTTGAGAACCGGCATCCAACTATTATTTGCTTGACAATCTGTACAGCATGGGTTTTATCGACCCTCAGTTCAGGTGTTTATGTAAACGTAAAAGGGAACCTCGTGAGAGTCGAGGACGGGCCCGCCGCTGTAATCGGGGACGAACACTGCAACATGTCACTGGCCGACAGGCCGGGAAGGCGCAGTCAGTAGGACGATCCGAAAGTCAGAAGACCTACCTGAATGGATGGAGGAGACGACTGCGAGGACGGCATCGTTACCTGTGAGTTGCATTTCTGCGGATATAAAGGGCTATCCCGGATCGAATTTTCGGTCCGGGATTTTTTTTTGCTGTTTTTCCTTCCACAAGTGCGCCTGAAAAAAGGAGACCTGCAATGAAACGTGTTGAAAGAACCGTAGTTGTCATGCTGTTGGGGTGTATGTGCGCATCATCGGTTGAGGCTCAGGAAGCAAGAACCATGGAACTTGATCCGGTTGTGGTGACCGGCCGCCGGATCGAACAGAAATTATCCGCTGAACTGGCAACATACGGTCATCAGGTTCAGGTGATTGAGGGCGAGGATATCGAAAAAATGGGATTTGTCGATGTTTCGGAAGCCCTGATGGCACTGGTTCCCGGTATGTATGTGCGTATGAAAGGACGGGGTGATTACAGCACGTACATGATGAACGGGAATACCGGCGCCGGAATCTTATGGCTT